>JAOPVO010000325.1 GCA_025966155.1 Pseudonocardiales bacterium | reverse complement strand
CGGGCAGCGGCAGCGCGTCGATGTCCGCGCGCAGCGCCACGATCGGGCCGGGGCCGCTGACGATGTCGCAGATCGCGCCGGTGCCGCCGGGCAGCACGACCGGCTCGAGTCCCAGCGCGCGCAGGCGGTCGACGATGACGCCGGTCGTGCGCACCTCGTCGAAGCCGAGCTCGGGATGCTCGTGCAGGTCGCGCCGCGTCCAGATCAGCGACGCCTCGTTCTCGGTGAGCCAGCTATCGAGCCAGTCCGTGGCCAGGGGCTTGGAGTAGGTCGTCATATCGAGTAGCCATTCTCCTCCTCGTTGAGGGGGAGGTCGACCGCATTCGCGCGCGCAGCGGCTACTGCGGGTTGCGCGCGCCGCGGTGAGTGCTGATGGCGCCGTGGCGGCTACTCCATGCTCGTGTGAGTTGCGACCACCAATCCCGTTGCCCCGTGCCGGGTGATGAGCTCGCTCACCAGCCCCGACGCCTTCGCGTCCTCCACGAACCTGTCGAGGAACGCGGACCCGGCGCGGTTGCCCTTCGCAGTGCCGATGGCCTGCTGCACCGTGGCGAACCGGCCTTCAAGCACACGGGCGCCGGGGAACCGGCCGACATCCGCGACCAGGGCCGTGCGGAGGCCGGCCAGCGCCTCGAGGCCGTCCCGGGTGAACACATCGACGGCGCCGGGCAGCGAGTCGGCCGTCACCAGAGTCGCGTGCCGGAGGTTGCGCTCGAGCCAGAGGCAGTAGGCCGCGCCGCCGGTCACCGCGACCCGGACGCCCGGTGCGTCGACCTCGGCGATGGACCGGATCGGCGAGCCGTCCGGCACCAGGTAGGTGGCCTCGATCTCTGCATATGCGGCGGTGAAGTCGACGCGCTCCGCGCGCTGCGGCTCGGCGCCGATCAGCGCGATGTCCCAGCGGTCCTGCCCGGCGGCCTCGGCCACCGCGCTCGGCGTCGGGAACGGGATGTACTGCACCTGGAGGCCCAGGGCGGCAGCCGCAGCGGCGGCGAGGTCGGGAGCCACCCCGGTCGGCTCGCCGTGCGGGCCGCGGCCAGTCACCAGCAGCGGGTTGCCGAGGTTGATGCCGGCGCGCAGCACACCGGTCGGGGCCAGTTGGTCGCGCGCGGCTTGATCGCGCACGGGGATGACGGGATGGGCCATGCGCCCACTGTCCCTGACGGCACGCGCACCCGTCATCGGCGCCGGCCGCATTACTGTCCTCGCATGAGCGCCTTCCCCGACCCGCCTCCAGATGGCATAGCGTCCGATCCCGCCGCCGCCGCGGCTGCTGCCGCCGCTGTGCTCGCCGAGCGCACCGGCGTCGAGCGCCACGATGTCGCCCTCGTGCTCGGGTCGGGCTGGGTGCCGGCGGTTGATGCCCTGGGCGAGTCGCTCGCCGAGATCTCCTTCACCGACCTGCCCGGCTTCAGCGCGCCGGCCGTCGCGGGCCACGCCGGGCGCATCCGCAGCCTCCAGGTGGGCTCGCAGCGGGTGCTCGCGTTCCTGGGCCGCACGCACTTCTACGAGCAGCGGGGCGTCGCCACCGTCGTGCACGGCGTGCGCACCGCGGCCGCCGCAGGCTGCTCGACGATCATCCTGACCAACGGCTGCGGCGGCCTGCGGCAGGGCATGTATCCCGGCCAGCCCGTGCTGATCAGCGACCACATCAACCTGACCGCGACCTCGCCGCTGGTCGGCGCGCGCTTCGTCGATCTGACCGACCTCTACTCCTCGCGCCTCCGGGCGCTGGTGCGCACGGTCGACCCGTCGATCGAGGAGGGCGTGTACGCGCAGTTCACCGGGCCGCACTACGAGACGCCGGCCGAGGTGCGGATGGCCGGGATCATCGGCGCCGACCTCGTCGGGATGTCGACCGCGCTCGAGGCGATCGCGGCCCGGGCCGAGGGTCTGGAGATCCTGGGCATCTCCCTCGTGACGAACCTCGCGGCGGGGCTGTCGGGCGAGCCGCTGAATCACGAGGAGGTGCTGGCCGCGGGCATGGCGTCGGCGGCCCGCATGGGCGAGCTGCTCGGCAAGGTCATCGCCGCCCTGTGAGCGGGCCGGTGTTCGACGCCCCCGCCGTCCGGGCCTGGATAGACGATGACGTGGACCCCGGGGCGGCCGAGGAGCTCGCCACGCTGCTGGCCCGGGCCGCCGGCGGCGACGACGCTGCGGCGGTGGATCTGGCCGACCGCTTCAGCTCGCCGCTGACGTTCGGGACGGCCGGGCTGCGCGGGCCGCTGCGTGCGGGCCCGAATGGCATGAACCGCACCGTTGTGCGGCGTGCTGCGGCCGGCTTGGCCGCGTGGCTGGACGCCCAGCGGGTCGATGCCGGATCGACCGTCGTCGTCGGATATGACGCTCGCTATGGATCCCGCGACTTCGCCTACGACTCCGCGGCGATCCTGTCCGCGGCCGGCTATCGCGCGCAGATCCTGCCCGGCCCGCTGCCCACGCCCGTGCTGGCCTTCGCCGTGCGCCGGCTGAACGCCGTGCTGGGGATCATGGTCACGGCGTCGCACAACCCCGCGGCCGACAACGGCTACAAGGTGTACGTCGGCGGATCCGGCGCGGTCGATGACGGCGCGCAGATCGTGCCGCCGGTCGACGCCGAGATCGAGGCCGCGATCCGCGCCGTCGGGTCGACCCGCGCCATCCCGATGTCCGACGCGATCGAGGTCATCGGGCATGGCCTGACCGACACCTACGTGCGCGAGATCGCCGATGTCGCGCCACTCGGCCCCCGGCATTTGTCCATAGTGCACACCGCTATGCACGGCGTGGGATCGGTGGTGGCGCAGCGCGTACTGGGCGCGGCCGGCTTCCTGGCTCCGACCGTGGTGCCCGAGCAGGCCAAGCCCGACCCCGATTTCCCGACGGTGGCCTTCCCGAATCCCGAGGAGCCCGGGGCGCTGGACCTCGCGCTTGCCCTGGCCCAGAGCGTCGGCGCGGACATCGTGCTCGCCAACGACCCCGACGCCGACCGCTGCGCCGTGGCCGCGCCGATCGACGGCCAGTGGCGGATGCTGCGCGGCGACGAGGTGGGGGCCCTGCTGGCCGACGACATGCTGCGCCGCGGCGTGACCGGCACCTACGCGACGACCATCGTGTCCTCGACGCTGCTGCGGGCGATGACCACGCGCTACGGCGTCGGGTACCGCGAGACGCTGACCGGCTTCAAGTGGATCTCCCGCTCGGCCGACGATCTGGTGTTCGGCTACGAGGAGGCGCTCGGGTACGCCGTGGCCCCGACATTGGTGCGCGACAAGGACGGCATCTCCGCCGGGGTGGTCATGGCCTCGCTCGCGGCCCGGCTGAAGGCGCAGGGCCAGACCCTCGGCGATCGGCTGGCGCAGATCGCGCGGGAGTACGGGGTGTACGCCACCGACCAGATCTCGGTGCGCGTCGAGGACCTGTCGATCATCTCCGGGGCGATGGCCCGATTGCGCTCGCGGCCGCCGGCCTTCCTGCTCGATCAGGCCGCGACGGCAGCGGATCTGCTGCCCGATACCGACGCGATCGTCCTGCGCTTCGCCGGGGGCCGCGTGGTGGTGCGCCCGTCCGGCACCGAGCCCAAGCTCAAGGCCTACCTTGAGGTCGTGGCCTCGGTCGAGGGCGGCGCTGACAGCGATGACGCCGCGCTGGGGGCCGCCACCGCCACTGCGTCGGAGCGCCTGCACGTGCTGCGCGCGGAGATGACCGCCGCGCTGGGCCTCTAGCGCCGGGCCTCTAGGGCGGAACTTTTGGCAATGGTTTGTCGCTGAGCGACAAACCGTTGCCTCAAGTTAGGGACGGCTGGGGCTGGTGGGTCTGGTGGGGTTAGGCGGTCAAGCGGATGATCCGGTCGTCGCCGGGCTTCGGGTCCCCGCGGCCATCAGTGGCGTTGGTCAGCACCCACACCGAGCCGTCCGGCGCAACGGCGGCGTTGCGCAGCCGCCCGTACCCGCCAGTCAGCAGGGCGACCGGGGTGCTCACCCGGACGGAGGCACCCGTCACGGCGGTGTACGGCACGACCCACAGCCGCTCGCCCTTGAGCGCGGCCACAACGACGGCGTCGCCGACGATCGCGATGCCGCTCGGCGAGGCGTCGGATGTCGCCCATTGCACCAACGGCGGGGTGAACCGCGGGTCGTCGGACTTCCCCTCGACCACGGGCCAGCCGTAGTTCGCGCCCGGCTGGATCAGGTTGAGCTCATCCCAGGTGTTCTGGCCGAACTCGCTGGCGAACAGCCGCCCGGCCGCGTCGAAGGCCAGTCCCTGCACATTGCGATGGCCCATCGACCACACCAGCGAATCGCCGAAGGGGTTCCCCGGCGGCACTGCGCCGTCAGTCGTCATCCGCAGGATCTTCCCCGACCGCGACGCCTTGTCCTGCGAGCGATCGGTCTGCCCTGCGTCGCCGGTCGAGGCGTAGAGCAGGCCGTCGGGGCCGAACACCAGACGGCCGCCGAGGTGGTTGCCGCTGGTCGGCAGCCCCACCAGAATCGGGACCGGTGCACTCAGCGATGCGTTGTCCGCGCCCAGCGTCAGGTACGCGATCCGGTTATCCGACGCCGTGCTGTACATCGCGTAGACGCGCCGGTCGGCGGCGAAGGCAGGCCCGACCGCGATGCCGAGCAGGCCGCCCTCGCCGCTGTGGACAACGCCGGGAACGTCACCGACTGGCGCGACCGTCCCCGGCGCATCGCCGATGCCCGGGACCACCCGGCGGATCTCGCCGCTGTCGCGCAGGGACACCAGCGCCGATCCGTCGGGCAGGAAGGCGAGCCCCCACGGCGCCGGCAGGCCGGTGACGACCTCGCCCGTGACGGCTAGCCCCGCCGCGTCGACGCTTGCGGCGGCGGTGCCCGAACCGGAGAGGCTGGGCGACGCGCCCGAAGACGCGGACGTCGACGGAACGGCGCTGGCAGCAGTCACTGGCGCCGGGTCGTCACCCGATGACGACGTGCAGGCGGCCAGCGCCAGGGCAACGGCAGCGGACGTGGCGGCAAGCGCGGCCCGTCGAGAGGGAATGCGAGTGGCACGGCGCACGCTGGCTGGGGGCGTCATCTGTGCAGCCTGCCCGAAACTCGAAGATGATCTCGGTCAAAGTGGTGCGGGAGCGCCGGTTCCGTCGAGATCATCAACGGGGGACGGTCTAGCGGGGGCCGAACTGCCGATCGCCGGCGTCGCCCAGTCCCGGCACGATGTACGCGCTGTCGTTCAGCCGCTCGTCGATGCTCGCAGTCACGACCCGCAGCACCCCGCTGGCGCCGATCGGGTGGGCCGAAAGCGCCGCCAGGCCCTCGGGCGCGGCCAGCACGCACACCACGATGATGTTGTCCGCGCCGCGCTCGACCAGCAATTCGCAGCAGTGCAGCAGCGATCCACCGGTCGCGAGCATCGGGTCCAGCACCAGCACCGGCCGCCCGCCCAGGTGGTTCGGCAGGTTCGACATGTACGCGTGCGGCAGGTGCGTCTCCTCATCGCGGGCCAGACCGACGAAGCCCATCTGCGATTCCGGCAGCAGGTTGAACGCCGCCTCGGCCATGCCCAGCCCGGCTCGGAGTACCGGCACGAGCAGCGGCGGCGACGCCAGTGCCGTCCCGATGGTGTCGGTCACCGGCGTGGTGATCGGCACATCGACGGTGGCCAGATCGCGCGTGGCCTCGAGCACGAGCAGCGTTGTCAGCTCGCGCAGCGCATTGCGGAACTCCGCGTTGCTGCTGCGCTCATCGCGCATCGCCGTGAGGCGCGTCCGGGCAATCGGGTGTTCCACAACCAGTGTCTGCACACCGGGGACGATATCCGGGCGATGTTTCCGCGGGCCGGTGATCCGGCCCCCGCCGCCTAGACTCGCCTGTCGTGACGGTCACAGGCACGCAGCAGAGCGAGATCACCCGGGACGAGTCCTCGCTGCGTCGCTTCCTGCACGGGCTGCCCGGCGTGGATCAGGTCGGCGCGCAGGATCGGGCCGCGGCGCTGGCCACCCGCAGCATCAAGACAACGGCCAAGGCCTGGGCGATCGACGCCGCGATCTCCATGGTCGACCTCACCACGCTCGAGGGCTCCGATACGCATGGCAAGGTGCGGTCGCTGGCCGCTAAGGCCCGCCGCCCCGACCCCTCGGATCTCTCGACGCCCACCGTGGCCGCGGTCTGCGTGTACCCGGACTTGGTGGCGACGGCGGTCGAGGCCCTGCGCGGCTCGAAGGTCGGCGTCGCCAGCGTGGCCACCGCGTTCCCGTCCGGTCGCGCGTCATTGGCCACCAAGCTGCACGATGTGCGCGAGGCTGTGGCCGCCGGCGCCACCGAGATCGACATGGTGATCGACCGCGGGGCGTTCCTGTCCGGTCGCTACGGCCAGGTCTTCGACGAGATCGTGGCGACGAAGGCCGCCTGCGGCACGGCCCACCTGAAGGTGATCCTCGAGACCGGCGAGCTCGTGACGCTGGACAACGCCCGCCGCGCGTCATGGCTGGCCCTGCTGGCCGGCGGCGACTTCATTAAGACCTCGACCGGCAAGGTGACGCCCGCGGCCACGCCGCCGGTGGCCCTGGTCATGCTGCAGGCCGTGCGCGATTTCGCCGCGGACCACGGCGCGGTGCGCGGCGTGAAGCTGGCCGGCGGGATCCGGTCGACCAAGGACGCCGTGCGGTACCTGGTGATGGTCAACGAGGTCGCCGGCGAGCAGTGGCTGACCCCCGACCTCTTCCGCTTCGGCGCATCGACTTTGCTCAATGACCTGCTGCAGCAACGGCACAAGCTGGCCACGGGCGCGTACGACGGCCCCGACTACGTCTCGATGGACTGAGGACGGACCCATGGCGATCTTCGATTACGCACCCGCTCCCGAGTCCCGCGACCTGGCCCGGCTCAAGCCGCACTACGGCATCTTCATCGACGGCGCCTTCCGCGACGGCACGGGCGAGGCCATCAAGACAATCAACCCCGCCACCGAGGAGCCGCTGGCCGAGGTCGCCGAGGCCGGGGTCTCCGATGTCGACGACGCCGTGCGCGCGGCCCGTCGCGCCTATGACAATGTCTGGGGCTCGATGCCAGGTCGTGAGCGCGCTAAGTACCTGTACCGGATCGCCCGTGCGATCCAGGAGCGCGGCCGCGAGCTGGCCGTGCTGGAGTCCCTGGACAACGGCAAGCCAATCAAGGAGTCGCGCGACACCGACATACCTCTGGCGGCCGCGCACTTCTTCTACTACGCCGGGTGGGCCGACAAACTGGGCTACGCCGGATTCGGCCCCAACCCGCAGCCCCTCGGCGTCGCGGGCCAGGTGATCCCGTGGAACTTCCCCTTGTTGATGGCGGCCTGGAAGATCGCGCCCGCGCTGGCCGCGGGCAACACCGTGGTCCTGAAGCCGGCCGAGACGACGCCTCTGACGGCGTTGGTGCTGGCCGAGATCATCGCCGAGTGCGATCTGCCGCCGGGCGTGGTCAACATCCTGGCTGGCGGGCCCGAGGTCGGGCAGGCGCTCACCGAGCATCCTGGCATCGACAAAGTCGCGTTCACCGGCTCGACCGAGGTGGGCAAGGCGATCCAGCGCGCGCTGGCCGGGACGGGCCGCCGGCTGTCGCTGGAGCTGGGCGGCAAGGCCGCGAACATCATCTTCGAGGACGCGCCGATCGACCAGGCCGTCGAGGGCATCGTCAACGGGATCTTCTTCAATCAGGGCCACGTGTGCTGCGCCGGATCCCGCCTGCTCGTGCAGGAATCCATTGCCGACGAAGTATTGCCCGCGCTCCAGAGGCGGCTCGGCACCCTGCGCATGGGCGACCCGCTGGACAAGAACACCGATATCGGGGCGATCAACTCCGCCGTACAGCTGGCGCGCATCCGGGAACTCGCCGACTCCGGCGACGACGAGGGCGCGTCCCGCTGGACCGCCCCATGCGACATCCCCGACCGCGGCTTCTGGTTCCCGCCGACGATCTTCACCGGCGTCTCCCAGGCCAACCGCATAGCCCGCGAAGAGATTTTTGGGCCGGTGTTGAGTGTGCTCACCTTCCGCACGCCGTCCGAGGCCGTCGAGAAGGCCAACAACACCCCATATGGCCTATCGGCCGGCATCTGGAGCGAGAAGGGCTCGCGCATCCTCTGGACGGCGCAGCGCCTGCGGGCCGGCGTGGTGTGGGCGAATACGTTCAACCGCTTCGATCCGGCATCGCCCTTCGGCGGATACAAGGAATCGGGATTCGGCCGCGAGGGCGGCCGGCACGGGCTGGAGGCCTACCTTGCCTACTGAGAAGAAGAGCCCAGTACAGGCCACCAGAGTGACGGTGCGCAAGACGTACAAGCTCTACATCGGCGGTGCCTTCCCTCGCTCGGAGTCCGGGCGCGTGTACCCCGTCACCAGCAGCAGCGGCGATCTGCTCGCCCAGGCTGCGCAGGCGTCCCGGAAGGATGTCCGCGACGCCGTCGTCGCCGCGCGCGGCGCCTTCGCGGGCTGGAGCGGGGCCACCGCCTACAACCGCGGCCAGGTGATCTACCGGATCGCCGAGATGCTCGAGGGCCGCCGGGACCAGTTCGCCGCGGAGGTCGCCGCCGCCGAGGGTCTCGGTACCGCGGCCGCCGAAGGCATCGTCGACGCGTCGGTCGACCGGCTCGTCTGGTACGCCGGGTGGACCGACAAGTACGCGCAGATCACAGGCGGGGCGAACCCCGTCTCGGGGCCCTATATCAACTATTCGGTGCCCGAGCCGTCCGGCGTCATCGGCGTCCTGGCCCCCCAGCAGTCCAGCCTGCTCGGGCTGATCAGCGTCGTCGCGCCGGTCATCGCGATGGGCAATACCTGCGTGGTCGTGTCGTCGTTCGCCCGGCCGCTGCCGGCGATCTCCCTGGCCGAGGCGCTGGGCACGTCGGACCTGCCCGGCGGCGTGGTCAACGTGCTGTCCGGATCGGCCGCGGAGCTCGCGCCCTGGCTGGCCGCGCACCGCGACGTCAACGGCATCGATATCACCGGCGCCGCTCCCGAAGGCCGCGCCAATCTGCTCCGGTCCGCCTCGGACACCGTCAAGCGCACATACTCCCCCGCCGGCGGCCGCGCGGATGGGCCGGGCGAGGAGGACTGGGCGACCGAGCCGGCCCTTCGGCGGATGGCCGCCTTCGTCGAGACCAAGACCGTCTGGCACCCGCTCGGCATCTGAGCGCACCGCCCTACCGCGCCGAGAACCTCAGCGCGCCGGGTAGGTTCAGCAACCGTGACGAGCGCCAATTCCGCATCCATCATCCCGATCACCCTCACGGTCAACGACCGGACCGGGCTGACGCTATGGGCGCCGCCATGGACCGATGCCGACGGCGAGGACTGGCAGGGCTTCCTCGGCGACGGGTCGAAGATCCTGCTGTTCCCGGGCACCAGGGACCTCGCGCAGTACATCGCCTCGGGCGTCGACAACGACCTGTCCGATCACCCGGCCTGGGGCCGCGTCCTGCAGGCCCCGCCGGACGCCCTGCGCCCGAGCCGCGAGGACGCCTACGACCTCGACGCCGTGTACGAGTGGGCCGCCGAGGACCCGACGCCGGTGAACATCTCCTCGCTGGCCAATGTCATCGACATGACGCTGCAGATCGCCGATTGCTGCGACGACGGGGCGCTGCGCCGCTTGGTCGGGTCGACGCCGGAGTACGCCGAGATCCTCCAGGAGGACGTGTCGTACCAGGGCAAAGAGGGCCGCAAGGCCTGGAGCGCGCTGGGCGACGTCATCGCCGACACCTGGGAGCGGGCGCTCGGCCGCGTCGAGCAGTGGCTGGAATGGGTGGGCGACTTCGACGCCGAGGACGCCAGCGACCTCGACGAGGAGGCGCTCTGGAGCGAGGTTGGCGCCGCGCCCATCGAGATCATCGTCCCGGACGGCACGTTCTACACCGTCCGCGCCGACTGGGACGATCAGGTCCTGTTCCTCGGCCACGACATGACCGTGTCGGTCTTCACCTCGATCGACGACCTCGCGACCTTCTGCCGCAGGGCCGAGGACCACGACCTGATCCGCCTCGAGCTCTGGGACCGCATCCGCATCGAGGAGGACGACGACGCGTTCGCGCCCGACGCGCCCTCCCAGTACGACCTCACGCTTCCCTCCGGCGCCGGGGCCACCCTCATCCGCGAGCTGGTGACGTACTGCCAGCTCGATGTCGACCTCGACGTCCTGGATCAGGACTCGGTCGACGAGGACGACTGGGCGGCGCTGGTGGCCGAGATCGTGTCCTGCTTCGCCACCGAGGACTAACCGCCCCGAACGACCGGTTCGTGTTGCGAAAGCGTCGACTATCGACGCGGGAGCAGCACGAACGTGCCCGGCTGAGGCCGGCCTAGATATCTAGGCTTTCGCGAAGGACGCCACGGTGAAGGTCGGCACCGCGCCGTCCGGGCGGAGCTGGCCCACCCCGGCGAAGGTCGTCGTCCCAGTCAGCGCCATCCCGTGCGCGGCGGCGAGGGCGGTCAGCCGCGCGAGCCCGTCCGGCGGGCCGGCGTCGGGATCGCGGTGGCCGTGCGCGGCGTTCTTGTCCACCGTCGTCACTAAGCGGCCGCCGGGACGGAGCACGCGCGCGACCTCGTCCACGATCGGCGCCGCGTCGGGCAGCAGGTGCAGCAGCCAGATCGCGGTGACCACATCAATCGACGCGGACGCGATGGGCAGCGCCTCGGCCCGGGCCTGGATCGCCCGCCCGGGCAGCCGCTCGGCGGCCTTCCGCAGCATCCCGTGCGACAGGTCGGCGACGATCATCGACCCGCCCGAGGCCGCGGCAACCGCCGCCGACACGATCCCGGTGCCACCGGCGATGTCCAGGTAGCGACCCGCGGTGTCGGCGGCCCGCCCAGGGGACACCAGGCGCAGCACCGCCTCCGCGGCCTCGGTCGCGCGGGGCAGCCCGCCGCGGGTCTCGTCGTAGTGCGCGGCCTCGGCGTCGTACTCGAGCATCGCGGGCTCCGACCGGTCGATCGAGCTAGGCGGACAGCAGCGCGGCGTAGGCCGGGTCGATGACGTCGTGCCGCAGGGCCGCCTGATCGGGCTCGGGCAGGAACGAGGCGCGCAGCGCGTCCTGCGTGAAATGCTGGAGCTCGCCCCAGCCGTAGCCATGCGCCTCGGCCAGGAGCGCCGTCTCGCGGCTGACCGATGTCGCGCTCATCAGCCGGTTGTCGGTGTTGACGGTGACGGCGAAGCCGAGGCGGCGCAGCGCCTCGAACGGGTGCTCGGCGATCGTGGCCGCGATGCCGGTCTGCAGATTCGATGACGGCGCGACCTCGAGCGGGATCCGCCGGTCGCGCACGTACTGCGCCACCCGCCCGAGCACCGGGTCGGCGTCGGGGCTGAAGGTGACGTCCTCGATGATCCGCACGCCATGGCCGAGGCGCTCGGTACCGCAGAACGCCAGCGCCTCCCAGATCGACTGGACGCCGGCCGCCTCGCCGGCGTGGGCGGTGTACCTGGCGCTCTCGCGGCGCAGGTACTCGAATGCGTCGGCCTGGCGCATCGGGCTGAAGCCGTCCTCGGGGCCGGCGATGTCGAATCCCGCCACACCCGCATCGCGGTAGCGAACAACGAGTTCGGCCACGTCCATAGCGCGCTCATTCTGGCGCATCGCGCAGAGCAGCACACCCACGGAGATCCGATGGCCGGCCGCGGCCGCGATCTGCTCGCCCGCGCGGAGGCCGGCATTGACGGCCTCGATCACCGCGGGCATCGGCAGGTCGACATCGAGCCAGAGCTCCGGGGCATACCGCACCTCGGCGTACACAACGCCGTCGGCCGCGAGGTCCTGGGCGCATTCTCTGGCGACGCGGAACAGCGCGGACTCGCTCGCCATGACGCCGACGGTGTGCGCGAACCCTTCGAGATAGCGGACTAACGATCCGGAGTTCGCGGCGTCCCGGAACCAGTTGCCCAGCGCGGCGGCGTCGTCGATGCCGGCCGGCAGGTTCGGGTAGCCGAGCTCATCGGCGAGCTCCAGCACGGACTGCGGTCGCAGGCCCCCGTCGAGGTGGTCGTGCAGCTCGACCTTGGGGGCGCGGACGATCGCATCGAGGGTTACCGGGGCAGGCATCCGGTCACCGTACCCGCGGCGCCCGAGCGCGCACGCGGCCGCCGCAGTCCGGGGCCAGCGATCAGAGCACGATCCAGGCGTCGCTGACCCTCGACTCGTCGACATCCCAGCTGCCGTCGGACTCCCCTGCAATCAGCAGCGCCTTGATCGCCCGCAGATCGCCGTCGCCGGGGATGTCCAGGGCGACGATGCCGTGCTCGGGCGATGGCGTCCCGGACCGGACGCCCAACGGCGCGAACACCAGCCGCACCTCCTCGGGGTCCCCGCCGAGCGGCCCGTCGGGCAGCGGCAGCAGGCGCACGGTGAGCCGCCCGCCCTGGCGCAGCACGCCGCCGGCCCAGAGCGCGCCGTCTGCTCCCACCTCGGCCGCGACCACATCATCGACCGCGAGGCTGCGCACGTACCAGGGCGGCGTCTCCACGACATAGCGGCCCTCGCCCAGCGGCTGGGCCCAGAGCATCTCGTCCGGCTGCGGCGGCCAGCCGTCCTCCTGATCCAGGGCGAACCGGACCTGCACCAGGATGGCATCGCCGCGCGTCGCCGCGTCCTCGCTCACCGATACCCCCTGCGGCTTAGCGAATGGTGACGACGAGCTCCTGAAGGCCCCGGATGACGAACTCTGGTCGACGAATCGGGGTCTCGGCAAGGGACATCGCCGGGAAGCGGCGCACCAGCGTGCGCAGCGATGACTGGAGCTCGACGCGAGCCAGCGGGGCGCCGACGCAGAAGTGGATACCGGCCCCGAAGCCCAGGTGCGGGTTGACCGATCGGGTCAGGTCGAACGCGTCCGGGGCGTCGAACACCGCCGGATCGCGGTTGGCCGCCCCGAGCAGCGCGGCGATCTTCTCCCCCGCCCGCACGGTGACCCCGTTGATCTCCGTGTCGGCCATTGCAGTGCGCTCGAACAGCTGCAGCGGCGAGTCGTACCGGATCAGCTCCTCGATCGCGACGGCCGCCGCAGCAGGGTCCTCGGACGCGGCCGTGATGGCAGCGTGCTGCTCCGGGTGCTGGAGCATCGCGTAGAAGCCATTGCCGGTCGTGTTGACGGTGGCCTCATGGCCGGCGTTGAGCAGCAGCGTGCAGGTGGTGATCAGCTCGTCCTCGGTCAGCCGGGCGCCGTCGGAATCGGTCTCCTGCACCAAGGACGTGATGAGGTCGTCCCCGGGCGCCGCGCGGCGAGAGACCACGAGCGACCGTAGATAGTCGACGAACTCAGCCGACGCCTGCTCGGCCTCGAGCCGCTGCACGGGCGTCACCCCGTACTCGTACATCTTGACGATCGCGTTGGACCATGGCCGCAGCAGATGCCAATCGGCGCCCGGCACGCCCAGCAGCTCGGCGATCACCTGGACCGGCAGCGGCTCCGCGTACAGCGACATGAGGTCGACCGGCGATCC
>JAOPVO010000300.1 GCA_025966155.1 Pseudonocardiales bacterium | reverse complement strand
GTGTGGGACGCGATCAGCTGATCGAGCTCATCCTGGTTCCGGCGCCGGTCCAATGCCGTGGCGAACTGGCCGCCGCCCGCCCAGGACGGGTCGCCGAGGGCGGTGCGCAGCCCGGCCCATTCGGCGTCGTCGCGCACCGCGACCGCGATCCACTGATCCTCCCCGGCGCACGGGTAGACGCCCTGCACGGTCGAGGGGTGCCGGTTGCCGTCCGGCGCGATCGCCCGGTCATCCGCGGCCGCCGCCAGGAACTGATCGCCGAGGCCCTGCATCAGGTACTCCGCCTGCGGGAATTCGATCAGCTGCCCGCGGCCGGTGCGCTCGCGCAGCATCAGGGCCGAGAGCACTGCGAAGACCACGCCGTGCGGCGCGATGTCGTCCATGTGGAAGGTCGAGCCGCCGTCGTCCGGCGGTGCATCGGGATGCGCCCGCAGCGCCGCGAGGCCGGTCAGGCCCTCGAAGTGCGCGCCGAAGCCGATGGCATTCATGTATGGGCCGGAGAGGCCCAGCGGCGTCATCTTGACCAGGATGAGACGCGGATTGACCGCACCGAGGATGTCCCACTCGAGCCCGAGCGCGGAGCTCAGCACGCGCGAGTTGTTCTCCACGACGATGTCGCTCTGGGCGACCAGCTTGTGGAAGGCCTCGCGGCCCTCCTCGGAGTCCAGCTCCATCGTGGTGCTCTTCTTGCCCTGCGATACGAGCAGGAAGGGGCCGAACGTGTTGTACGGCTCTTCGCCGGGATCCTTGTCGGGATACGCCGCAGCCATGCCGGACATGCCGGCGAGCGATTCCTTCGTCGGGTATGGATTCTGGCCGCGGTTCATATTCGGGTAGTAGCGGATCGACTCGACCCGGATGACCTCGGCGCCGAGGGCGGCCAGGTAGCGGGTGGCCGACGGGCCGGACCACACCACGGTGATGTCGAGAACTCGCACTCCGGCCAGGGGAAGGTCGGTCATGTCAGATCACTCCCAATGCGCGGGCGCGGGCCAGCTCGGCGCCGTCGATGCCCAGTTCGGTATGCCAGACGTCCTCGTTGTGCTGGCCGAGGGTCGGGGCGGCCCGGCGGGCCTCGAAGCCGCCCTCGCCCATCCGCCATGGCGCCCCCAGCTGCTTCTGGGTGCCGGTGACCGGGTGCTCGAGCTCCACGAAGCTGCCGCGGTCATTGAAGTTCTTGTCCAGCAGCACATCCCGCGGCCCGTAGATCGGGTAGACGGGCCAGCCGTGCTGCAGCGTCGCGTCGTCGAAGCACTGCGCCATCGTGCGTTCGGCCAGCCACTGCCGCAGGATCGGCTGGACGCGCTCGGCGGTCTCCGGCCGGGCGGCGGCATCGGGATGCGCGCTGAAGTAGGCCGTCAGCTCCTCGTTGCCCAAGGTTGCGAGCATGCGCGGCACCCAGACCGGAAGGGTCGCGATCTCGACCCAGCCATCAATGCATCGATTGCGGCCGCGCGGGAGCACGCCCGCCGCGCTGCCGCCGAACGGCCGGGTCACGATCTCGCCGGTCAGCTGATAGACGATATGGCAGATCGCGCGGCGGTCGAAGGACGTCATCAGCACGTCGGTAGCCGAGACCTCGACGGTCTGGCCGGGCGATCCGACGCTTGAGGCGAACACGGCGGCCATCGCCGCGGAGGCGAAGGCGTTGCCGACCTGGGCGGCGATGACATTGAACGGCTTGGTCAAGGGCGCCCGGCCGGGGCTGCCGCTGACGCTCATCGGGCCGGCGATCGAGTCGGCAATCAGATCGGTCGCCGCATAGCCGGAGTACGGGCCGTCCTCGCCGAAGGGCGTGAGGCTGGCCAGGACCGCGCCAGGGGTCACTGCGGTCAGGGACTCCTGGGTGACGCCGGCTGCAGCGAGGTCGGCCAGGGACATGCCCGCGAGGACCAGATCGGCGCCGGCGGTCAGCTTGGCCAGCATCTGCCGCCCGGAGGCCCCGCCGAGATCCAGGGTGACCCCGCGCTTGTTGCGGTTGAAGAACGCGAAGGCGGCGCTGGCCTCGGTGTCGGGCCGGTCGTGCGGGAACGGGCCCCAGCGGCGGGTGTCATCGCCCTGGGGCGGCTCGACCTTGACGACATCGGCGCCGAAGTCGGCGAAGAGCTTGCCGGCGAACGCCACGGCGATCCCGGGGCCCAGCTCGACTACGCGAATCTGATCCAGTGCCTGCACGTGATCTCCTCCTGCGCGCGCGGATGCGCGGCCGGATCGCCGGCCCCCTTCAGCGGGACTGGGACGGCGGATGCGCACATCGTTGTGGACGCTTCGCACCGTACGCCCGGCAGCGGCTGCGGCGCGAGGGTAGCGGCGCGACCATTGCCGCCTGCCTTGCCCCGGCGGCCCGGCGGTAGTACATGTCGGATGCGGCGCCGCCCCGGTGCCCATGCGGCTGGGCCGACACTGGAGGCAACTGCCATGGAACTGTCCGATATCGAGCTGACCGATATCCGCTACGAGGTTGCCGACGGCCTGGGCGTCATCACGCTGAACCGGCCGAGGTACCGCAATGCGCAGGGCTATCGGATGCTGGATGAGATCGACGCGGTGTTCCGGTCCGCCAAGGACGACGACGCCGTGCGGGTGGTTGTCGTGCGGGGGAGCAACGGCGTGTTCTCGACGGGGCACGATCTGGGGACCCCGGACGAGGCGGCCTACCGGTCGTCGCTCGGCGATGTCACCGGAATAGCGCGCTATGACCAGTTCAAGAAGTACAACCTCGACATGCTCCTGGACTGGCGGAACTTCCCCAAGCCGACGGTGGCGATGGTCGAGGGCTATTGCATCTACGCCGGCTGGATGCTCGCCGCCGCGATGGATGTCGTGTTCGCCGCCGACGACGCGCTCTTCCTCGCCGGCTTTGTGGAGTACATGTCGATCCCGTGGGACATCGGCATCCGCCGGGCGAAGGAGCTGTGCTTCGAGAGCCGGTTCATCGGCGCGGCCGAGGCGGCGCAGTACGGGTTCGTGAACCGGGTGCTGGCGCCGGGGGACCTCGAGCGCGAGACGCTGGCCTATGCCCGACGGGTGGCCGAGAACAGCCCCGAGGCACTGCGGATGGCCAAGATCCAGATGAATAAGGCCCAGGACGCGCAGGGCTTCACCCAGGCCGTCGAGGACAGCCTGGGCGACTACCAGGCGATGATGCACATGCCCGGGTCCTCGATGCGGATGGAGGGCGAGCGCCGACTGCTCACCGTCGACCTCGCGGTCAAGGGGCGCGCGGGGGAGCGTTTCGGCCTCTAGAACTCAATCTTGAGGCAATGGTTTGTCGCCCAGCGACAAACCATTGCCAAAAGTTCCGCCCTGGAACGCCCTAGAACATGGCCGAGGCGATGGTCCACAGCATGATCAGCGCCCATGGCACGGCGAGGATCGGCACCAGCTTCTCGGGGATCTCGATGCCCCCGGACAGCGCCGTGCGGACGTCGGAATGCGGGGGCGGGCCGGCTTTGCGCTGCACGTAGTAGGCCCACGTCTCCCATGGATTCGACAGGTACGCCCACGCCTCGACCAGCCCGCCCACGTTCTTCTTGCGGATCAGCGCCACCGGTATCGCCACGATGGCGAGCACGAGCATCCAGGTCAGATAGCTCACTGTGTACAGCGGGCCGAACAGCCGGTTCTGGGTGACGTGCATGCGCTCGTGCTTATGCAGCGGGTCGCCCGGCAGGAAGATCAGGTTGCTCATGGTGAAGCCCTGTGTGAAGGCGTAGTCCGGGTGCCCGGGGACGTGCCAGCCCTTGGGGTGCCGATTGGCCCCGCTGCGCTGGTCGTCGGGGGCTCCTGCGCCGGGGCGGGTACCGGTGATCGTGTTCCAGATGGTCAGCAGGCACGCGACCATCGACCCGGAGAGCCCCCATGTGGCGTCGGCGAGGAACTGGGGCACGCCGGCCCGGTTGAAGTCGTAGGTGCGCCACGCCCCGTTCGCGATGCCGACCCCGCCGCCGACGACCAGCGCGAACCCCAGCAGCACAGTGGGGCTCGTCAGCACCGGGTCCGCCCCGCCGGATCCGAACAGATCGGACCCGATGAAATACACCGAGTCGACGACCCCGGGGACGAGGAAGAACAGCCAGCCGACGATGAGGCCGGCTTGGCGCTGGTCGTCGCCGAAGTCCAGGAGCACGGCGATGAAGAACCGGGCCAGGATGCTGCCGAACAGGCACATCAGCGCGGCCTCGCCGGCCCGGGCGCCCGCCGTCCGGTCGGCGCGCGTCACCCCGACGATCGCCCCGACCGCGGCCGCGCACACCGTGAGCGCCGCGATCGCCAGCAGCGAGTACGGGGTTAGCGCATTCTCGAAGTTCTCGTGTGCCATCGAATCCTCCTCGGAGCAATGCCAGCTATGGGAATCTTCACGCGATCGCCTTGACGGTGCCGATGGCGGCGCCGACCAGCAGGACGATCGCCCAGATCAGGGCGATGATCGCGATGATGAGCGCGGCGAGGGCGTCGGTGATGCTGGTCAGGACCGAGGGCACGATGCCGTGGAGGAAGCCCACGAGCAGCGTGCACAGGAGCGACGTCGCGATGAGCGCGACGAACCCCTTCAGCGCGAGGAACCGCTGCTGGCCCAGGACCAGCTGGAGGCAGAACGTCAGCTTGAGCGCCATGATCGCGGCGAGCGCGAACGTGGCTCCGCCCGTGTCGAAGTTGCCGAAGAGGACGAGGTACGCCAGCGTCCCGAACGGGGCGGAGATGAATAGCGTGACCATGAGCACCAGCTTGATCAAGGCGAAGATGGCCAGCACGATGCACGCGATGATCAGGAAGATCATCAGGATCAGCGTGACGATGCCCTGCAGCCGCCCTACCGTCTGCTGCGATATCAGGATGTTGAGCACCATGATCGCGAGCATCAGCAGCAGCAGGCCGTCGATCAGCGCGAGGTAGGAGATCGCCAGCCCGGGCGGCTGGGGGTTGTGGGCGCTGACCGACGCGATCTCCGACGGGTCGGCGCCGGTCTGGGCCTGCAGCTTCAGGAAGTCCGGGTTGCCGGCGAGGGACTGCACGCGCTCGGTCGCGCTGCCGGAGTCGAGGAAGAAGGTCGCGCCGATCTCGACGCAGAACGCGAGCAGCAAGGCGATGATCGCGCGAATGAAACCGCCCTTGCGCAGCTTCTCGGCGGCGGCGGGCATATCAGCGCAGCCGCAGGGAGCAGCCGCCGGAGCCGGCGCAGGAGATCGCCAGCACGGACCCATCGCCGAAGACCGGCATGTCGACCTGCCCGGGATGATCGGGGTCCTGCGGGTCGTCGGTCGCACGGTACCGCTGCGTGATGCTCCCGTCGCGGGTCAGCGCCGCCTCCGCGGATCCAGATGACCACCGGGCCTCGATCCGCTTGACGCCATCGGGGACGGCCACCGTGCAGGTCTGCGCCGCGGCGACGAGGAAGCTGCGGGTCGGGGCGTCGAAGCAGTCCGCGTCGGCCACGTCGTCAGGCGCGAGCACCCGCTGCGGCAGCAGCCCGGTCAGGAACGAGAGCCGCGACGCCGAGGGATCGCCGATCGAGCCGCGGTCGTCCCGCGCCGAGAAGCCCAGTGCCACAGCGCACAGCAGCACGAGCACGGCGGCGACGAGGACCAGCTTGGGCGGGCTCATGACGTCGCCGCCGTCCTAGGAGAAGCTCTTGAATTGGAACGTGAACAGATTGGTGAACAGGAGGGTCGGATCGATGAGGCAGATCGTCTTGCTCGCAACGGGCGGGACGCCGAGGGTGACCGTCGTCCCCACATTGACCGTGGCGCCGCCGGCGGGCACCGAGATCAGCACGGGACGGTCGCAGAGCGTCGCGGCGGGCACACTCATGACCACGGCAACCTCGACGACCAGGCCCTGGGCCTCGAGCGCCGCGCGGGCGGCCGAGACGGGCTGGCCGCCGATAGTGGCGACCACCACGGTCGCCACCGGCTGATCGGTCTGGATCGGCGGCGCAGGGTCGTCGCCGGAGCGGCTGATGAAGACGAATGCGCCGATACCGAGCACGATCACCGCGGCGGCGGCGGCCACGATCCACCACGGGAACTTGGCCTTGGCGACGGCGGCGGGAACGGTGAGCGACACCGTCGGCCCGGTCTGGAAATCCTCGTCGGGGGAGTCCTCGCCCACGGCGTCGGCCCGGAAGGTGTAGCTGCCGGCCGGCACCTCCGGGGGGACGGTGACCGCCACCGCGAAGGTCTCGGTGGCCCCGAGCCCGAGCAGCCGCTCCTCCCCGCCCTGCACCGCGAACCAGCCCGGCTGCGCCGGCTCCTGCGGCACCAGGCGCAGCCGCGTGCGCATCGGGCGGCCGGCGATATTGCTGATGGTGAAGGCCACCTGCCCGACCCGTGGCGCGGGCGCGAGCGTCACCGTTGTCGCGGGAGTGGTGACAACATACGTGTCAGGCATCGGGTGCTCCTAGGGCACTGGGCGGGTCGGCGCTGGCTGGGTCGGCGCTGGCTGGGACGGCATCGTCGATCAGGCATTGGACGTATGCGGGCTTGCCGAGCCGGATGACGCGCTCGATGACGCCGCGCTGGTCGGCCGCCGCGCCTGGGACCACGACCCGGATGACAAACGGGCGAGGCCGGCCGTGCTCGTCGAGCACGGTCTCCTCGATTGCGAAGCCGTCGACACCGGTGGCGCTGCGCAGGAACAGGGCCAGGCCGCGCGCCGTCCCGCGCCATTGCGCGATCTCGGCCGCGGCCTCGATGAGCTCGCGCAGCTGGCCGGTCCCGCCGGTGAGGGTGTACGCGCCGTCGCCGCCGAGGGCCAGGACGCCGTCGACGTCCAGCCAGCGCGCCAGGTACGGCAGCATCGCCTCGGGCGCCTGCCACGGGCGGGCCAGCTGCTGCACATCGCGGGCCAGCTGCTCGGTCGGCGCCTGCAGCCCGGCCATCGCCGCCAGCAGCGCATCCAGCGGCTCGCCGGGCAGGATCGAGCGCTGCACGACGCGCGGCAGCAGGCTGACGATCTCATCCTGCTGCACTGCGCACCTCCAGCTGATGGGCGCCGGAGCAGAACAGCCAGGTCGGCGGCAGCGTCACCCGCTCGCGGAACTCCCGCTCCGAGGTCGCCGTGTAGGAGCTCCCGGCGTCCAGGCTCCGGTAGACCCCGCGCGGCCCGCCGATCAGCACCAGCGCGTCCCCGGCCGAGGCGATCGCCATCACCGGCTCGAACCGGCCGGTCTGCCCCGAGGGGAGGTCGCGCAGCGGCAGCCCGCTGTCGACGCTCGGCACCCGCCACGACGGCGCCGCGGCGCGCAGGTCCCAGCGCAGCGCCCCGAGCCGGTGGGACGCGGCGATGAGGGTGTCGCCCACGATGACCAGGCCGCGGCAGCTGCCCCCGGTCCATCCATTGGCCAGCGGCGTCCAGCCGCCGGGGGACAGCTCCGATCCCTGGACCTCGATCAGGTGCGCGCCCTCGCCGGCATCCTCTCCCGATGCCACGGTCACGCCGGCCAGCAGCAGCCGCCGCGGGCCCTGATTGCGCACCGACAGCACCCGGACGTCCTTGCCCTGCAAGCCGATCTGCTGGAAGGTGCCCGCGCGCCCGCCCTGGCCGGAGAACATCACGCCGCGCTGATTCTGCGCGGCGACGACAACCGAGACGAGGCCCTGCTCGCTCACGATGTGCTCGACGGCGTAGAAGCCCTGGGTCTGGTTGGCCGGATCGACGAGGATCTGCGTCGGCGCGGATCCGTCCTCCAGCAGCAGCTCGAACAGCCCGCGGTCGGTGGCCAGCATGAGCACGAGCTGGGCGCCGCGCGGCATGACCGTCATGTCCTCGATGTGGAACTCGGTCTCGGCGATCACAGCCCACGTCTCGCCGCAGTCGTCCGAGACCCGGACCTTGGACCGGTCCGCGCCATCCAGGACCGTGGCGGTGACGACGAGCCCGGGACGCTGTCGTGAGCAGACTATGCACTCGACGGTCTCGGCCTCGAAGCGGCCGCTGGCCTCCCATCCGTCGCCATCGTCCATGGAGCGGAACACCGCGGAGCCGGCTGCGCAGTACCAGGTGCGCGGCTGCGTCGGATCGGCGACCAGCGCCGCGACGGCGGTGTCGGGGACGTCGTCGACGGTCAGCGCCACATCCTCGACGAAGCGGACGCTCGGCTCGGACAGCAGCGTCGCGTAGACATCGGAGGCCCGAAGCGCCTGCCCGAAGGGCCAGCCGGGGGAGTCGGCCGCACTGGCGACCGGGCTGATGGTGCGTTGCAGGCGATCCATCAGCCGGCTGCGGATCTCGGCCGGATCGGCGGCCGGGTGGATGACCACCGACGCGCGCACCCCGACGGTCTTGTAGCGCGCCCACGACACGACGGCATGCGTGCCGAGCGCGCGCCGGCCATCGAGGTCGACGGCAACGCGCTCCAGCGCCTGGTCAGTCTGCAGGCTCACCAAGGTGGCCGCGGACACCGACGACGGGTTCGGCGGCGCCGGGACGAGCAGCACCTCGACCGTGCCGGGCGTCCCGTGCGCCCAGACCTCGGTCTGAGTAAGGGCCTTGGCCCGGGTCACGGCGCCGGTGGCGCTGCGCGCGGCGAGCTCGAAGTCCCGGGCGGTGATCGCCCGCTGGAGCCCGAACAGCTGCGCCGGCCCGCGCACAAGGGCCGCCTCGACCGTCTCCAGATCGCGGCCGCCGGTCGCCGGCGCCGGGTTGGCGACCGTGACGCCGTTGAGCGGGGCGAGCAGCCGGGTGAGGGTGCCGGGCGCGACGTTGGCCGCGGCGCCGCCGCCGCGGCGGTACCAGGCCCGCACCTCGCGCCCGGCGAACGGCACGGCACCGAGAGTGCGCGGCGCCCCGCCGGAGGCATCGCCGGTGCTCGGGCCGAAGGTAACGGCCCCGCTCGCCCGGTCCATGAGATAGACCGGGTCGGTCGGCCCGGCATCGGCGAAGCTGCCGACCTCGCGCCAGATCCGGTATCCCGAGCCCTGATAGGAGAGGTCCGCGGGCTCCCCGTCGCCGGCGCGGACCCCGATCGCGAGGTCCCGGGGATCCATCGGCTGATCGCGTCGGTTGGCTCGCGCGATCACCGGCGGCCGGGCGACCGACATCACCTGGCCGGCCTGACCGGAGCTGCGCCCGAGGAGCTCGCCCTCGATCTCCTCGCACGCCAATGCCCCGACGTCGACGCTCAGGGCGCCCGCGGCGATCTGCGCATCCTCGACTGTGGCGAAGACCTCGGCCGCGGACCCGGCGGAGGCCGGGCCGACCCTGGTGCCGCGGGGGATGAGCGTGGCGGTAGCGGACTCGCGGGCGCGGGTGAAGCGCAAGACCACATCGGCCGCGCTCGGCGGCTCCAGCGAGACCCCGATGAGGTTGAGGAACGACACGTACATGCGCTCGGGCAGCCGGTTGACCCGGTAGATCAGGGACTCGGTGACGAACGCGAACAGCTCGAGCAGCACCTCGCCCGGATCGCCGGCCGTCATATCGGTCCACTGCGGCGCCCGTTCGCGTGCTATGGATCTCGCGTCGGCGAGCAGCTGGGCGTAGTCGCGCCCATCCAGGGGCGGGGGAGGGATCGGCATCAGGGGCCGTCCTGGAGGGCGACCGCGAACGCCAGGGCGTCGATGCCGCGGGTCGAGTTGATCCGGTAGGTGAGCGACACCGTCAGGCGATCGGGCGATTCCGGATCGGCCCCGGCATCGACATCGAGCACGTCGACCCGGGGCTCGAATGTCTCCACCGCCCGGCGCACGTAGTGGATCGCCAGCCCGGCGGTGGTGGCGTCATTGGGCCAGAACAGCAGCCGCTGGAGATCGCAGCCGTAGTCCGGGCGCATGACGCGCTCGCCCGGGACCGTCGACAGCAGCATGAGCAGCGACTGGCGGATTGCGTCGCGGCCGGTGGCCAGGGCGATCCGCCCGCGCGACGACACGGACAGCCCGGGCGCCAGGGCGGCGTCGAGGTCGGGATGGCCCCACCGCGGGGCCGTCGGCTGGGTGGTCATGAGCCGACCCGCACGAACGGCTGCGCCGGATCGCGCACCACGTACTGGATGACGCCGGGCGGCGTGCCGTCGGTGAACCCGGCCAGGATGCTGCGAACCACCGGGTGGCCGTCGATGCGCACGAACGAGGAGTAGCCCACGCGCACGCTGAGGGTGTGCAGGCACGGCTTGATGCCGATGCTGAAGTTCGGGCATCCGGAGATCGACCGGCCCTCGGGGTCCGGCTCGATCAGCACGGGGAGCTCGGAGATCCGGACCCACTGCTGGCTATTGACCAGGGCGACCTTGCCCAGCTCGTGGGTGCACACCACCCGGGCGTCCACAGTGACGGCCAGGGTCGGATCGGGGGCGCCGGCCATTCCTCAGCCCTCCACGAAATCGACGCTCGCGGCGGTGATGACGATGGCCTTGCCCGGGGCACTCAGATGCAGATCCCCCACCGACTCAACGGTCACCAGGCCCGGCGCCAGCCGCACCTTGCTCCCGGCGGCGTCGGCGACGGTGATGGCCTGCGCGACGTCATCCAGCCCGACCCGCAAGCCCCCCGAGGTGCGCCAGAACTGCCGCCGCGACCGGCCGTCGTCGACTGAGTCGTCGGGCAGCGTGCCGGTGAACATGACGCCGACGACCACGCCCGCGCCGGGATCGAGGCCGGAGCTGAGCACCAGCACCCGCGCCCCGACATCGGGCTGCACGATGAGCCCGCTATCGGATCCGGCGGCCGGGGACAGGACGGGCAGCCAGGCGGTCTCGACCTGGTCGTAGGCATCCAAGGTCGCCAGCACGCGCCCCGCGCCCTCGGGGTCGGCGACGCTGGTGACGGTCGCGAGGCTGACCATCGCCGATGCTTCGGGTGCTATGCACGTAGGGGCGGCAATCGGCGAGCTGCTGATCGTGCTGACGAATCCGGCGCGGTCGTCGAAGGCGTGGACGACCTCGGTCAGCACGAACGAGCGGGCGAGGTCCGGCGCCGCGACCGGCGGGCTCAGCCGAACCCCGGCGCCGGGCCGCAGCCGCGGGTCGCCCGCTGCCGTCCCGCGCAGCACCCAGGCGCTGGCCTCCTGCCGACGGCGCTCGGCCTGGACCATCGACTCGGCGTCGGAGGGGCCCAGCACCGTCGCGCCCGGGCGAAGGAGGGCCTCGCCGTCCCCGTCGGCGTCCTCCTGCTCGAGCGACCCATCGGCGTCGCCGAGGGCGCCGAGGATTTGGCCCTGAAGTCGGATCGGGCGGGGCCCAGCGGTCGGGTTCTGGTCGATCGTCGCACTGCGCAGCGTGGTGCCCCAGGACAGCGTGATCTCCGGCCCGATCGGCTCGCTCAGATCGTGCAGATGCAGCGTGTCCTGCCGCAGATGCAGGCCGAGCCCCGCGCGGGCCGCGAGCGCGGCGAGGAAGTCCAGATCCGACTGCCCGTGCTGAAGGGCCCGCGGGAGGGTCGGTCCGTCCG
>JAOPVO010000211.1 GCA_025966155.1 Pseudonocardiales bacterium | reverse complement strand
CGGCGTCACCGCCAACGCGATCGCCCCGTCCGCCGCCACTCGCCTCACCGCGACGGTCCCGGACGCCCAGAGGGTCCGCCAGGACGGCCCGGGCGAGGAGGACCTCTCCCGGTCCCCGGACAATGTGGCCCCGATCTGCGCGTACCTGGCCAGCGAGCGCTCCTCGTGGCTGTCGGGCCGCACGATCGCGGCCGGCGGCTTCGGCGTCGACCTCTACAGCAACCCCGAGATCATCGCCTCGGCCACGTCCGACGGCCCCTGGAACCTCGAGGACCTCGCCACCAAGGTCGAGGCCAACTTCAAGCCCGTCGCCGACGGCCTGCCCTACAGCCTCTTCGCCGGCCAGGTCCAGCGCGCCGCTGCGAAGTAGCCCGAGAAGTACAGCTGCGAGGTACTTCCCGGTTCACCCAGTCAGCTAATTACTCCATGGGCTAAGTAGCCCCGAGCGAAGGACGTGGCCAATGGCGGTCGATCCCAGCATCATCGGCAACAAGGGCGAAGCAGGCGAGCGGAGCTGGAACTCAGCTGACTCGCTGCTCTACTCGATCGGCGTCGGCGCCGGTCTGGACAATCCGACCGCGGAGCTCGAGTTCACCACCGAGAACTCCGAGGGCGTCACGCAGAAGGCGCTGCCGAGCCTCATCGGCGTCCTGGGCGCAGGCAAGGGCCCGAGCATGGGCGAGCTGAACTGGCACATGCTGCTGCACGCCGAGCAGGCGTTCACGCTGCACAAGCCGCTTCCGGTCGAGGGCCGCCTCAGCGCCGTCGGCGAGGTCAAGGAGGTCTGGGACAAGGGCTCCGGCGCCCTGATCATCAGCGAGACCACCTACACCGACCTCTCGGACAACACCCCGCTGGCGACCATCCGCGGCGGGATCTTCATCCGCGGCGACGGCGGCTTCGGCGGCCCGAAGCAGCCGACCGTCGAGTGGGAGAAGCCGACCGGCGCCCCCGACCACGAGGTCGTCTACATCACCCGGCCGGAGCAGGCCCTGCTGTACCGCCTCACCGGCGACCGCAACCCGCTGCATGTCGACCCGAAGTTCGCCAAGAAGGGCGGTTTCGACCGCCCGATCCTGCACGGCATGGCGACGTACGGCTTCACCGCCCGTGCGCTGCTGCACACCCTGGCCGGCGGCGACCCCGACATCTTCGAGTCGATGTCCGCGCGCTTCACCAAGTCGGTCTACCCCGGCGACACCCTGACCATCTCGGTCTGGGTCGACGGCAAAACCGCGAAGTTCCAGACCCGCACCCAGAGCGGCGACATCGTGATCGATCGCGGCGTCGCGACAATCCGCTAGCCCGCCCGGCAGCAAGGCCGACTCCGTGCTGCCGGCACTTCGCTAGTCCCCTAGCGGATGCCGGCGGCACGGTTATGTAATGAACGCTCGTGCAGTACGGCTGGGTCGGAGCACCTCACTGAGGAGGAGTAAAGACATGGGCACACTCGACGGACGCGTGGCAATCATTACCGGCGGCGGGCGCGGGATCGGCCAATCGATCTCGAAGCTGTTCGCCGCCGAAGGCGCCTCGGTCATCATCAATGACCTGGGCGTGAACACCGACGGCACCGGCGGGGACGAGGGTCCCGCGCACGACACCGCCGCCGAGATCACCGGGACCGGCGGCGTTGCGCTGGCCGACGGCGGGGACATCTCCGACGAGGCCACCGGCGAGCGACTCGTCGCCACCGCCATCAAGGAATTCGGCAAGCTCGACGTGGTCGTGAATGTCGCGGGCATCCTGCGCGACCGAATGATCTTCAACCTCTCCCCCGAGGACTGGGACGCCGTCATCCGGGTCCACCTGCGCGGCCACTACTCCACGGTCCGGCCCGCCTCGGCCTACTGGCGCGAGCAGCGCAACCCCGACGGGCACTACCGCTTCATCAACTTCTCGTCCGGCTCGGGCCTGCACGGCGCGCCCGGCCAGCCCAACTATGCAGCCGCCAAGCTCGGCATCGTCGGCCTGACGTACTCCCTGGCCAACGGCCTGGCCCGCTACGGCGTGACGGCCAACGCGATCGCCCCCGGCGCCTCGACGCGCATGACCGACAGCATCCCCGCCGAGCGCCGCCGCGAGGGCCTGACGGACTCCGCCGAGGCCGATCCCGAGCGCTCGCCGGCCAACGTCGCCCCGATCTGCGCCTACCTCGCCAGCGAGGACTCCGACTGGATCTCCGGGCGGACGCTTCGGGCGATGGGGTACGCGGTCGGCCTCTACAACAACCCCGAGGTCATCTCCGAGGTGACGTCCGACGGACCTTGGACGCTCACCGACCTCAAGCAGAAGGTGGAGTCGCAGTTCAAGCCACTGGCCGACGGCCTCCCCACGCGGGGCATGTAGTACTAGACAGCCCGCTAACTTAATAGCTCGCTGTTGGGCATATCCGCCCGAATGCCAACATCGATAGGAGCTTTCATGGGTTACCTGGACGGACGCGTCGCCATTGTTACCGGCGGCGGACGCGGCATCGGCGCCGAGATCTCCAAGCTGTTCGCCGCTGAGGGCGCATCGCTGGTCATCAACGACCTCGGCGCGAACACCGACGGCACCGGCGGCGACGCCGGTCCCGCGCACGACATCGCGGAGGAGATCCGCGGCACCGGGGCCAAGGCCGTCGCCAACGGCGGCGACATCTCCGAGGTCGCGACCGGCGAGGAACTCGTCGCCACCGCGCTCAAGGAGTACGGCAAGCTCGACATCGTCGTGAATGTCGCCGGCATCCTGCGCGACCGCATGATCTTCAACCTGTCCCCTGAGGACTGGGATGCGGTCATCAAGGTTCACCTGCGCGGCCACTACAGCACCGTGCGCCCGGCGTCCGCGTACTTCCGGGAGCAGCGCAACCCGCAGGGCAACTACCGGATCATCAACTTCTCCTCCGACTCGGGCCTCCAGGGCTCGCCCGGCCAGCCGAACTACGCGGCGGCCAAGATGGGCATCGTCGGCCTGACGTACTCGCTGGCTCAGGGCCTCTCGCGCTATGGCGTCACCGCCAACGCGATCGCGCCCGGCGCCTCGACGCGGCTGACCGACACCGTCCCGGATGACAAGAAGCTGTCCGGCGATAGCGCGCTCGAGGCGAACCCGGTGATGTCGCCGGCCAACATCGCCCCGACCGTGGCGTTCCTGGCCAGCGAGAACTCCTCCTGGCTGTCTGGGCGCACGCTCGGAGTCCAGGGCTACAAGGTGACGCTGTTCAACAACCCCGAGGTCATCGCGGAGGTCAACTCCGACGGGCCCTGGTCGCTGGCCAACCTGCAGGCGCAGGTCGAGTCGACGTTCAAGCCGATCGCCGACGGGCTCCCGAAGAGCATCTTCGCCGCCCAGCTGTAATCCGCACCTCGCACGACCCCGAGAATGGCAAGTTGGACCGGTCCTGCCGGTTCAACTTGCCATTCTCGGCGTTCGGGGGCGGGGCACCGGCCGCTACTCTCGCCCGATGGCCTCCCACCGCAGCAAGACCGTCGGTATCTGGACGAGCGGGAGCACGACTCTCGCCGACGGTTGGGCCCGCACGCCCGCCGGCGCCCAGGTCGTAGAGCAACTCGGATTCGACGAGCTCTGGATCTCCGGGGGGTTCACCCCGGGGCTGCCGATCATGTTCGACGACGCGATCGGCGCGACCCTCGCCATCCCGGTCGCCAGCGGGATCATCAGCATCTATCACACCGATCCGGTCGAGATCGCGGGGCGGGTGAGCGCGATCCAGGAGTCCTATCCCGGGCGGTTCATCCTCGGCCTCGGAACCAGCCACGGGCCGGTCGTGGAGCGCATGGGCCAGTCGTACGCGAAGCCGTACACGAAGATGGTCGAGTATCTGGACGCCCTCGACGCCGCGGGCCTGCCCGCCTCGGGCCGCCTGCTGGCCGCCCTCGGCCCGCGCATGCTGACCCTGGCGGCCGAGCGGTCGCTGGGCGCCCACCCGTACTTCGTCCCCGTCGAGCACACCGCCTTCGCCCGCGAGGTCATGGGCCCTGGCCCGCGCCTGGTGCCCGAGCAGGCCGTGGTCCTGGAGACCGACCCCGCCACGGCCCGGGCGATTGCCCGCCGGCACATGAAGGGGTACCTGCAGCTGCCCAACTACACCGGCAACCTGCGCCGATTCGGCTGGGGCGACGAGGACATCGATGGCGGCGGGAGCGACCGGCTCGTCGACGCGATCGTCGTCTGGGGCAGCATCGAGCAGATCAATGAGCGCGTGCGCGCCCACCACGACGCCGGCGCGGACACGGTGGTGCTCCAGGTGATCGTCGCGGACCCCGAGCAGGACACCCAGGAGCCGGCCTACCGCGAGCTGGCCGCCCTGCTGTAATCCCTCATGGCCGAACCTTTGGACCATTCACCAGACCCCTCCCGTCAACGTGCCAGACGTTCGGCTGATGATCGGAACATCGGGGGCGTCAGAGGGGTTCGCCCAGGATGCGCATTGGACTGATCGGCAGCGGATTCATCGGCGGCTCTGTGGCTCGCCTGGCACTGGCTCAGGGTCACGAGGTGATCCTCAGCAACTCCCGGACCCCGGACACCCTCGCCGACCTCGTCGCCGACCTGGGCCCCGGCGCCTCGGCGGCCCTGGCGGCCGACGCCGCGGACGCCGGCGAGATCATCGTCGTCACCGTCCCCTTCAAGAACTACACCGCGGTGCCGGTCGAGCCGCTCGCGGGCAAGATCGTCATTGACACCAACAACTACTACTTCGAGCGCGACGGCCACTTCAGCGCAATCGACGACGGCACGCAGACGCCCAGCGGCGCGCTCGCCGAGCACCTGCCGACCTCGCGGATCGTCAAGGCGTTCAACAACATCCAGTGGGAGCAGCTGCTGCACGACGGCCTGCCCGCGGGCTCCCCGAATCGGCGGGCGCTGTCCATCGCCGGCGACGACGCCGAGGCCAAGGCCGCGGTCACCGCCCTGATCGACTCGTTCGGGTACGACGTCGTCGACGCCGGCGGTCTGGTCGAGGGCCGGCGCTTCGACCGAGACAAGCCGGCCTACGGGCCGCGCGCCACCGCAGATGAGCTGCGGGAGATGCTCGCGCGCGGCTAGCAGTCAACGGCGGCGCCAGCGACCCAGCGACCGACTCGGCCCCAGACGCACTCGATGAGGACCGACGTGGGGACCGACTGGCCGGCATCCATCGCGAGGCGCCCGATCAGCACCCGCAGCCAGATGCCGGCGATCTCGACGACGCGATCGCCGTCCCGGACCTCGACCTCGCCGAGGACCGCCACCTGCACGCGACCACTCTGCCGCCGGGGCCACCTCGGTGGTGGCCTCCGGTCAGGATTGGCGACGGATCCGCGCGACCTCGGCCAACGTGACCGCAGCGGCCACCGAGGCGTTGAGCGACTCGGTGTCGCCGATCATGGGGATCGACAGCGTCAGGTCGCACGTCTCGCCGACCAGGCGCGACAGGCCCCGGCCCTCGGAGCCCACGACGATCACCAGCGGGTCGGCGCCCATAGTCAGCTCATCCAGATTGACGTCGCCATCGGCGTCGAGGCCGATGACGAACATGCCGGCCTTCTTCGCCTCGACCAGTGCGCGCACGAGGTTCGTCACCCGCGACACCGGCACCCGCGCAGCCGCACCGGCCGACGTGCGCCAGGCCGTCGCCGTGACCGACGCCGCCCGCCGCTCGGGGACGATGACGCCCTGCGCGCCGAACGCGGCCGCGGAGCGCAGTACCGCGCCCAGGTTCCGGGGGTCGGTGACGCCATCGAGGGCCACCAGCAGCGGCTGTGCAGGACCGGCGGCCGCCAGCTCGAAGAGGTCCTGCAGCTCGGTGTACTGGAACGGCGGCACCTGGAGCGCGAGGCCCTGGTGCAGCAGGTTGCCGGTGACGCGATCCATCTCGCCCCGGCTGACCTCCAGCAGCGGCAGGCCGCGGTCGCCGGCGATGCGCACGGCCTCGGTCACGCGCTCGTCTACCTCGATGCCGACCGCGACGTACAGCGCCATGGCCGGGATGCCGGCGCGCAGCGCCTCGGCCACGGGGTTCCGGCCGACCAGCAGCTCCGGGGACTGGGAGCTGCGCTCGCGACGGGGGTTGCCGCCCTTGGGCTTGTCCGCCCGCCGCGCCGCGGATGCCGCCCGCCTCGCCGCGGGGTGGTGCGGACGCTCCTCGGCCTTCGGCGTCGGGCCCTTGCCCGTCAGCGCGCGTCGGCTCTGACCCCCGGAGCCGGAGGTTGCGCCCTTCTTGCCTTTCCGCACAGCGCCTCGGCGCTCGGAATTGCCTGCCACGATCAGCCTTCCTTCAACGTCCATCGAGGCCCGGATGCGGTGTCCTCGATCGCTATCCCTGCTGCGCCCAACCCGTCGCGTATGGCGTCGGATGTCGCGTAGTCCTTGCGCTCGCGCGCGGCTTGCCGGAGTTCGAGCACGACCGGCACGAGCGCGTCCAGCGCGCTGTGCGCAGCCGCGCCCTGCGCCCCGATGGCCGGCGGCGCGATGCCCAGCACGTCCGTCATCGCACGCACCTCCACCCAGAGCCGCAGCACGGCTTCGCGGTCGGAGGCGGACAGCGCCGCGTTGCCCTGACGGACGGTGTCGTGCAGGACGGCCAGCGCCGCCGGTACCGACAGGTCGTCGTCAAGAGCATCGGCGAACGCCTGCGGCAGGCGCGGCGAGTAGGCGACCCCGCCGTCGAGGAATTCGCTGGCGCGGGCGAGGAATCCCTCGATCCGCTGGTACGCCGATGCCGCCTCGTTCATCGCGGCTTCGGAGTACTCGATGTTGGATCGATAGTGCGCACCGCCTAAGTAGTAGCGCAGCTCGATTGGGCGCCACTGCTCCACCATGCGGTCCACCAGCAACGAGTTGTTCAGCGACTTCGACATCTTCTCGCCGGAGATCGTGACCCACGCGTTGTGCAGCCAATAGCTGGCGAACTGATCGCCGACCGACACCGACTGGGCGATCTCGTTCTCGTGGTGCGGGAAGATCAGGTCCAGCCCGCCGCCGTGGATGTCGAACGCCGCGCCCAGGTACTTGGTGGCCATCGCCGAGCACTCCAGGTGCCAGCCGGGCCGCCCGGCGCCCCACGGGGTGTCCCAGGACGGCTCGCCGGGCTTGACGGACTTCCAGAGGGCGAAGTCGCGGGGGTCGCGCTTGTCGGCGCCCACGCTGTCCGCTGCAGGGTGCATCGCGTCGATTCGCTGGCCCGACAACGCCCCATAGTCGGCAAAGGACCGCACATCGAAGTACACATCGCCGTCGACGGCATAGGCATGCCCGGAGTCGATGAGGCGCTGCATCAGCACGATCATCTCGGGGATGTGGCCGGTGGCCCGCGGCTCATACGTCGGGGGCACGCACCCCAGCGCGTCATAGGCGCGCGTGAAGCCGCGCTCGTGCGTCTGGGCCCAGGCCCACCACGGCTCGCCCGCCTCGGCGGACTTCGACAGGATCTTGTCGTCGATGTCCGTCACATTGCGCACGAAGGTGACCTTGAGCCCGCGATACGTCAGCCAGCGGCTCAGGATGTCGAAGCAGACCCCGGAGCGCATGTGGCCGATATGGGGCAGCGCCTGAACCGTCGCGCCGCAGAGATAGAGAGACGCATGCCCTGGTCGCAGAGGGACGAAGTCCCGGATGCCTCGGGTCGCCGAGTCGTAAAGGCGCATGCTCACCTGCCAATCCTAGGTGCGCGGGAGGTCCGGCCCGCCCACCTGCGCGATTTCGGGGCCGCTAACCGCCGGCGGGCCAGAGCAGCGCGGTCGCGATCGCCGCGCGCCCCTCGCCTCGCCCCGTCAGCCCGAGGCCGTCGGTCGTGGTCGCCGCGACGCTCACCGGAGCGCCGACGACGGCGGACAGCGCGGCCTGCGCCTCAGCCCGCCGAGGCCCGATCTTCGGGTCGTTCGCCACGACCTGAACCGACGCGTTGGCCACGACCCATCCCGCAGCGGCCAGCAGCGCCATGATGTGCTCGAGCAGAGCCGCCCCGGACGCGCCGGCCCATCGTGGATCGGAAGTGCCGAAGACCGAGCCCAGGTCACCCAGCCCGGCGGCGCCCAGCAGCGCGTCGCCGAGGGCGTGCGCGGCAACATCGCCGTCGGAGTGCCCGGAGCAGCCATCGACGCCGGGCCAGAGCAGGCCGGCCAGCCAGCACTCGCGGCCGGCCTCGATGGGATGCACATCGACGCCGGTGCCGACCCGGGGATGCGTCACGGGTGCTCCAGTGCGGTCATGAGTGCTCCAGGAAGACGGCGGCAATCAGAAGGTCATGGGCGGTCGTGATCTTGAAGGCGAGCGGGTCCCCCGGCACGACGTGCACCGCCTCGCCAAGCGCCTCGACCAGGCCGGCGTCGTCGCCGATCGCAGTGGCATCCGACGCCGCTCGCGCCGCGCCGGCGAGGTGCGCGCGGGCGAGCAGATCGCGCCCGAAGCCCTGCGGCGTCTGAATCGCCCGAAGCGACGCGCGATCGAGTGTCCCCCGCACGGGGCGGATGCCGGCGTCATCGGCATCCCCGACCTGCTTC
>JAOPVO010000210.1 GCA_025966155.1 Pseudonocardiales bacterium | reverse complement strand
CACCGATGCCGTGACCCGCGTGCTGGTCGGCACCACGGACCACGAGCACGAGTGGACGACAGTCGGCGTGCACGAGAATGTCATCGAGGCGTCGTGGCTGGCCCTGCACGACGCCGTCAGATACGGCCTGCTGGAGCGCTAGCGGCCCGCCGCGCTGTTCTTCAGCTCGCCGTTCTTCAACTGGCCCAGCGCGCAGGCCCCGCCGCAGCCCTCGGGGCCGCAGGGGGAGCCGATGAGGCCGTTGGCCGCTTCGAAGTCCGCGCAGACGGCGGCGGCCGCGGCGTCGATGTCGAACTGGGCCTGGCGGGCGGCATCGTGCCGGCGCTGGAGGCGGACGGTGTTGAGCAGGCCCGACCCGATCAGCGCGATCAGCAGGCCCAGCAGCAGCAGGAGGACGCCGGCGACCCGCAGCCAGGCCGGGGCCTCGACAACCAGCGGGGCAATCCCGGCGACGACGAGGGCCAGGGCCAGGGCGAGGACGACGACGCCGGCCTGGGCCCGCCGCGCGAGGGGGACCTCGTACAGGGTGCTCACGTTCCCCAGTATCTCCCGACGCGGGCCTGAGCCGCAGCCCGGGCGGGCCGAGTAGCCTCAGCCGACGTGCGCATCGCTCGTTTCGTCCACCCGCAGGGTGTCGCCTGGGGCGTCGTCGAAGGCGCGCTCGATGCGCCGCTCGACGCCCTGACCGTCGCCGCCATCGCCGAGCACCCGTTCGGCCCGATTGTCCTCACCGGGGAGCGCTGGTCGCTGTCCGATGTCCGGCTGCTATCCCCGATCCTGCCCAGCAAGGTCGTTGCCATCGGCAAGAACTACGTCGAGCACGCCCGCGAGATGGGCGGGGAGGCGCCGGAGAGCCCGCTGATCTTCCTGAAGCCCTCGACGTCGGTCATCGGCACCGGGGACGTCATCCGGCTGCCCGTCGACTCCACCCACATCGACTTCGAGGGCGAGCTGGCGGTCATCATCGGCCGCCCGGCCAAGGACGTGCCGCGCGAGCACGCCATGAGCGTCATCCTCGGCTACACGGTCGGCAACGACGTCACCGCGCGGGACCACCAGCGCGAGGACGTCCAGTTCACCCGAGGCAAGGGCTACGACTCGTTCTGCCCGATCGGCCCGTGGATCGAGACCGAGCTCGACCCGTCGGATCTGCGCATCACGACCACGGTGAACGGCGTCATCAAGCAGGACGGCCGCACCAGCCAGATGGTCCACGACATCGCCACGCAGATCGCCTACATGTCCCACGTCATGACGCTGCTGCCCGGCGACGTGATCCTCACCGGCACGCCGGCCGGGGTTGGCCCGATCGTGGCCGGGGACACCGTGACCGTCGAGGTCGAGGGGATCGGCGCGCTGACCAACGGCGTCGTGTCCCGATGAGCGGTGCCCCAATGAGCGGTGCCCCAATGAGCGCTGCCCCGATGAGCGCCGCCCGATGACCGCGCCCGTCTCGACGGTTCGCGGAACCACCGGGAAGATCGCGGGCGTCCGCGTCCGGTTCTGCCCCAGCCCCACCGGCAACCCGCACGTCGGGCTCATCCGGACCTGCCTGTTCAACTGGGCCTTCGCGCGCCACCACGGCGGGACCTTCGTGTTCCGCATTGAGGACACCGACGCCGCCCGCGACTCGCAGGAGTCCTACGAGCAGCTGCTGGACTCCCTGCGCTGGCTGGGCATGGACTGGGACGAGGGCCCCGGGATCGGCGGCCCGCACGCCCCGTACCGCCAGAGCGAGCGGCGGCACATCTACCGGGATGTCGTGCAGCGATTGGTCGCCGGCGGGCATCTGTACGAGTCCTACTCCACCCCCGACGAGGTCGAGGCGCGGCACAAGGCCGCCGGCCGGGACCCCAAGCTGGGCTACGACAACCACGACCGCGATCTGAGCCCGGAGCAGCGCGAGGCGTTCCGCGCGCAGGGCCGCGATCCGGTGCTGCGGCTGCGGATGCCCGACACCGACCTGTCCTGGGACGACGTCGTGCGCGGGCCGGTCACGTTCGCCGCGGGCAGCGTCCCGGACTTCGTCGTGGTGCGCGGCAACGGCGAGCCGCTCTACACGCTGGTGAACCCGGTGGACGACGCGCTGATGGAGATCACGCACGTGCTGCGCGGGGAGGACCTGCTGCCCTCGACACCGCGCCAGATCGCCCTGTACCTCGCCCTGATCGACATCGGCGTCGCGAAGGCGGTGCCCGAGTTCGGCCACCTGCCCTACGTCATGGGCGAGGGCAACAAGAAGCTGTCCAAGCGCGACCCGCACGCCTCGCTGCTGATGTACCGCCAGAGCGGCTATCTGCCCGAGGGCCTGCTCAACTACCTGGCGCTGCTGGGCTGGTCGATCGCCGAGGACCGCGACATCTTCTCCGTCGCGGAGATGGTCGAGGCGTTCGACGGGCGGCGGGTGTCGGTCAACCCGGCCCGCTTCGACCCCAAGAAGTGCGAGGTCATCAATGCGACGCACCTCCGGGCGCTGCCCGTCGATGACTTCGCCCACCGGCTGCTCGCGTTCCTCGACGCCGGATCCGTCGACCTCGGCCTGTCGGGCTGGCTGGGCGACGAGCGCCGCGCGCTGGTCATGGCCGCGGCGCCGCTGGTCCAGGAGCGCGTGCAGACCCTCAGCGAGGCCGAGCTGATGATCGGGTTCCTCCTGGTCCACGACGACTCGTTCGAGCTGAACGAGAAGGACGCGGCCAAGCACCTCGGGGCCGATGCGGCACCGGTGCTTGCCGCCGCCATAGCGGCCCTGGAGCTACTGGGGGAGTGGACGGTGCCCGCTATCGAGGAGGCGCTTCGCATCGCGCTCATCGACGGTCTGGGGCTCAAGCCGCGGGTCGCCTTCGGCCCGCTGCGGGTGGCGGCGACCGGCGCTGCGGTATCCCCCCCGTTGTTCGAGTCTCTGCAGTTGCTAGGTTCTCACCGCGCGCTCACTCGTTTGCGGGCCGCGTTTGGTCGGGCCGACAGCGTCGGGTAGAGTCTCACGACGGCTCGCGCGGCGATCCCGTTCGGGCCTCTGTGGGGTATGGGGTAATTGGCAGCCCAAGTGATTCTGATTCACTTAGTCTAGGTTCGAGTCCTGGTACCCCAGCGCAGCAGATCTTTGTTGCTCTGGACCTGCATAGCTGTACATAGCACGGCATCACAACTGAACAGCACTGGATTTCCTGGGGCCCCATCGTCTAGCGGCCTAGGACGCCGCCCTCTCACGGCGGTAGCGCGGGTTCGAATCCCGCTGGGGCTACACAGTTCGGCGCACGGCAGCACTTCATCGGCCACTTTCATCGGCCGCACTTTCATCGGCAGCGCTCCATCGTCCGCTGTTTCCTGTGCGCCCGCATCACGGCCTCGCTCGTTTGCGCGCTCCTAGCCGGGGGCAAGCACCTGGGACGGCTCAGTAGCGCAGCCGAAGAGATGGCGTTACCAAGCCAGCTTCGGGAGTTGTGCATGCCTAGCGGTGAACCTTCACGCTCGAACGCGGCGGTCCGCGCCGCCGGCAGCGGTGCAGGCCTGGCCCTGCCGATGATCGCCGCCTTCGAGTCGACCTATCACCCGCTGCATGGCGTGGACGTGTCGGACATCAACTGCCACAGCCAGCAGTGGCGCAGTGACCTGGATGCCGCGCTCGCCGCCGGTGTGCGCCGCGTGCGCTACCCGATCTCGTGGCATCGCATCGAGCGCGAGCCAGGCTGGTTCGACTTCAGCGAGACCGACCGGGTCCTAGGCTACTTTCGCGACAACGGGGTCGATCCCATAGTGGACTTGGTGCATCACACCAGCTACCCGGGGTGGTTGACCGACGGGTTCCGTGATCGGCGTTTCGGTTCCGCCTATGTCCGCTATGCGGAGGCCGTCGCCGACCGCTACCCGTGGCTGTCTTCGTACACTTTGTTCAACGAGCCGTTCGCGACGCTCTTCCTCTCCGGGCACGAGGGTCTGTGGCCGCCGTACGACCGCGGAATGGACGGCTTCGTCGGTCTGGCGACCAACGTGCTGCCGTCCATAGCGGAGGCGTCGACATGCTGGGCCGAGCTCCTGCCAGATGCGCGTCACGTCTGGGTGGATACCTGCGAGCGACATGACGCGTCACCCGATGGGCCATGGGAATACGTAGAGCTCGCTAACGATCGCCGCTTTGCGCTGCTGGATTTGTTCCTGCACAACCGCCTGGACGCGGACCGGCCATTCCTGGAGTCCATTCGGCGGCACGGCGGCGAGGCGCTCTTCGAACTGCCGGCCTCCCGCGTCGACGTGCTCGGGCTCGACTACTACTGCCATTCCGAGTGGTGGTACGACGCCTCCGGCGGACGGGCCCCGTCGCCTCGGCCGCGTGGATTCGCCCAGGTGGCACAGGAGTACAGCGAGCACGTCGAGTTGCCGATGATGCTCGCTGAGACGAACATTCGCGGATTCCCCGCGGACCGTGCGTCATGGCTCAAGTACATGCTCGAGCAGTGCGAGCAACTCGATCGCAGCGGGATCACGCTCGAGGGATTCTGCTGGTTCCCGTTCGTGGACTCATGCGACTGGGACTCGCTGCTGGCGCGTGCGGCCGGTCGCCCGGACCCGGTCGGCGTCTTGAGCCTCAACGGCAGGGAGCGTGCGCGCACGCTGTTCACCGACGCCTGGGAGGCGGCGACGAGAGGAGACGGTGCGGCGACGCTGCTCGCCTATCGCCTGCAGGCGCCATGTGCCGAGCAATTAGCAGGCTATCGATCACAGATGGCGCACTGGGACTGGGTGGATGCGCCCAGCGCGGAAATGCACAGTGCTGTGACCGTTCCGATGGACGCAATGACCATTCCCGAACATCAGGGAGAGATCCCATGCCCACGCTGAACACCTCAGACTCCGCACCCGATCTCGTGGTCCTCTCGCATTTGCGGTGGACCTGGGTCTGGCAGCGGCCCCAGCACCTCGTCTCCCGGTTCGCACGGCAGCGCCGGTCGCTGGGCGCCCGAACTGTGTTCGTCGAGGAGCCCGTGACTGGGGCAGTTCCATCGGCGCACCTGGGGTCCGAGCAGCACGGGGACGTCACGCGGGTCTGGCTCGTCGTGCCCAGCGATGGCGCGGTGGATGAGCGCCTCTCCTTCGACGACCCGAGGGCGTCCATGTATGCGACGCTGCTCGCCGACTTCCTCGAGACGGGCGGCGCCGGCCGGGCGCGGGACGTGCTGCTATACACGCCAATGGCGCTGGACATCGCCGAGCACCTGGAGCCCAGGGTTCTCGCCTATGACGTCA
>JAOPVO010000208.1 GCA_025966155.1 Pseudonocardiales bacterium | reverse complement strand
TTCCAGCGCCGGTAGCACCGCCTGGCCCGCCGCTGTCGTAGACGTGCGCCGTCCGCCCATCGGATAGGGCGATGTCCTGTTCCTGCGCCATCGCCCGGACAGTAGGCGCAGGCGGGCATGCTGGGGGCATGGCCGTGCCGCACGTCGCGAGCGAGCCGGTCACGTGGCAGGCGCCGCCGCTGCCGGGGTTCCGGATCATGCACCAGCAATGGCGCGATGCGTCGTTCCTCCATTGGCGGGTGGAGCCGTCCGTCGTGGCGCCGCTCCTGCCCCCGGGCACCCGGCCCGATGTCTTCGACGGGACGTCGTGGGTCGGGCTGATCCCGTTCCGGATGGTCGGCGCAGGTATCGGGCGCGGACCGTCGATCCCCTGGCTCGGCACCTTTGCCGAGACCAACGTGCGGCTCTACAGCGTCGACGGGACGGGGCGGCGCGGTGTCGTCTTCCGCTCGCTTGAGGCGTCCCGGCTCGCGGTGGTGCTCGGAGCGCGAGCAGCGTTCGGGTTGCCCTACGAGTGGGCGCGGATGAGCATTCGGGTCGACGGGGACCTCATCCGCTATGCCACGGCGCGCCGCTGGCCCGGACCGCACGGGGCGGGCGGGCGGATCGTCGTGCGACCAGGTGAGCGATTGGACGCCCGCGACCCGCTGGCCGACTTCCTCACCGGCCGTTGGGGCCTGCACAGTCGCTGGGTCGGCCGCAATCTCTACGTGCCGAACAACCACGAGCCGTGGCCGCTGCAGCGCGCGACGCTGGTCGACCTCGACGATTCCCTCGTCGCCGCGGCCGGCGTGCCCGGCATCGTCGATCGCCCGCCGGACTCGGTGCTGTTCTCGGCTGGGGTGACGACGGTGTTCGGGATGCCGCGATCGGCCCAGAAGCCGCGGCTCGGGTAGGCCGGGGCGGTACGGTCCGGTGATGACCGCCCCGCCGCTCGATGTCGGGCACGCGCGCATCCCAGGGGACGGACCGCTCCGGATCGGGCTCATCTCCGACACCCACATCCCCGAGGCCTGCCCCGAGCTCTGGCCGCAGGTGTTCGAGGCGTTCCGCGGCGTCGACCTGATCCTGCACGGCGGCGACATCCACGAGCTGCGCGTGCTGGACCAGTTGGCTGAGCTCGCGCCGGTGTACGCCGCGCGGGGCAACGGCGAGGAGGGCGGCGGCGGCCGGCCGATCGCCGCGCCCGACGAGCGCGTGCACGAGTCGTGGGTGCTCGACGTCGCCGGAATCCGGATCGGGATCATCCACGACCTGCCGGTGCCCGAGCATCCTCCGTACCTGACCGTCGCCCGGGCGATGCAGCGGCGGCTGGGCGTCGAGACGCTCGACGTGATCGTGCACGGCGACACCCACGTCGAGCGGATCGATCAGATCGGCGCGACCCTCTGCATCAATCCCGGATCGCCGACTTACCCGCACAACCTCGAGACGCAGCTGGGGACGATCGGCTTCCTCGACATCGACGGCCGCACCATCACCGCATCCCTGGCCCAGCTAACCGAAGCCGGCTATGCCATTGTCGCTGAGTACACGCACGACGCCGTCGCTACGCACACCGGCGACGCAGTCGCTCAGTAGATCGCCCGACATCGTTCAAGGAGGCACGATGAAAACCTACGAGAATGTGCTCGTCGACTTCGACGGCCCGGTCGCCACCATCACCATGAACCGGCCAGAGAAGCTCAATGCGCTGAGCCGCGGCTTGATGGAGGACTTGCAGGCGGCGCTGGTCGAGCTGAGCCCCGGCGACGACATCCGGGTCATCCGGCTGCGCGGCGCGGGGCGGGCGTTCTGCCCCGGCTACGACCTCGACCCGCGCCAGCCCCGGCAGACGTCCTACGCAAACGTTCCGGATGGCGAGGAGCGGGCGCCGCGCGGCGATGCGCTGGCTGATGTCGGGGAATCGCATATCTCGCTCGACCGCGAGAACCTCCGTCAGATGATCGAGCGGTGGCTATGGATCTGGAACTTCCGCAAGCCGATCATCGCCCAAACGCACAACTACTGCCTCTCCGGCGGCCTGGATCTGATCAACACCTGCGACATGGTCTTCGCCGCTGAGGGCACCCGGTTCGGGCACCCGGCCGCCCGCGGACTCGGAATCCCAGTCATGGTCGGGATGCTGCCGTCGAAGATCGGCCCGGCAGCGACCAAGGAGCTGCTGTTCACCGGCGACCTGATCGACGCCCAGCAGGCCAAGGCGATCGGGCTGATCAGCCACGTCGTCCCGGCCGACGAGCTGGACGCGAAGACGATGGAGTTCTGCCAGCGCGTGGCGATGATGCCGCTCGACGGGCTCACCATCCACAAGCACATCACCAACCGGGCGATGGAGCTCATGGGCGCACGCATGGCTGCCTATGAAGGGGCGGAGTACGACTCGATCTACCACGTCAGCGCCGCGACGGTGGAGTTCGCGCGCCGCAGCCAGATGGACGGGCTCCGCTCGGCCCTGGCCTGGCGTGACGGGCCATTCTCGACCGGCCCCGCAGCCGATCACGACGCGCCGCGCCGGAACGCATAGCTGCCGATGCACACGCAAGGGGCCGGCCGCGATGTGCGGCTGCTTCACACGTCCGACCTCCACATCGAGGAGCCGGCCGATGCCGCGTGCGTCTCGGCGCTCGCGGCATCGGCCCGGACGCACGCCGCGGATGCGCTGCTGATCGTCGGGGACTTCTTCGATCACAACCGAGTCACCGCCGAGACGCTGGTGGCTGTTGCGAGTGCGCTGGGGGAGCTGGCAATCCCGGTGATCGTGCTGCCGGGCAACCACGACCCGGCGATGGAGGGCTCGGTGTACGAGCGCGGGGCATTCGGCGCTCATGTGCATGTCCTCGCCACACCCGGCGGCGCGATGGTGGGCCTGCCGGACCTTGACCTTGAGGCATGGGGCCGGCCGCACGCGAGTTGGGACAACATGCGCCCGCTGGCCGATGTGCCCGAGCGCGGAGCCGCCTTCTGGCAGATCGGGCTGGCCCATGGCCATCTGACCCGCGGCATCGATGACATCGGCCGCGCCTACCCGATCGCGCCGGACGAGATCGCCGCGTCCGGCCGCGATTACATAGCGCTCGGGCATTGGGATGTGCCGTCGGACGCCTCGCACGGCGGGGTCGTCGCGGCGTACTCGGGTTCGGCCAGCCGGGTGGGCAAATCCGCGCTGGTGACGTTGACCGCCGCCGATGGACGGCGCCGGGTCAGCGTCGAGACCATAGCCTGCTAAATACGAAACGCTAGTCCTCGAAGCCGACGAAGCGGCTGGCCTCTTCCAGCGTCTTGCGCGTCGAGATAACGGCATTGGCCGGGAAGTCCTCGTCCGGGTACCCCAGCGCGATGCTCTTCATGATGACCTGGTCATCGGCGATGCCCGCGTGCTCGCGCACCACCGGGGATTGCATGATGCCCTGGCTATTGATCACTGCGCCGAGCCCGCGCGACCAGGCGGCATTGACCAGGGCGGTGGCGACGGCGCCGCAATCGAACGGCGTGTCGTCGCTGCCGTCGAGTACGCGGTCGTAGGTGATGATCACGCAGACCGGCGCATCGAACTGGCGGAAGCCGCGCAGCACCCAATCCTGGCGCATCTCCTGATCGTCGCGGGCGATACCCATAGCGCCGAAGAGCTGCTTCGCGACCCCGACTTGGCGGTCGCGATGCTGCCCGGCGAACGCCGAGCCGGTGCGGAATTCCCGCGACTGCGGCACGCCGGCCAGGGTGTTCTCGGTATTGCCGGCGCGGATGCGATCCAGCGGCTCGCCCGTCACGACAGTGAAGTTCCAGGGCTGGGTGTTCATCGACGACGGCGCGCGCATGGCGAGGGCGAGGATCTCCTCGATGAGGCCGCGGGGGACCGGGACTGGCTTGTAGCCCCGGATGCTGCGGCGGCCGAGGATGACGTCGTCGAAATTCATGGGATCGCTCCGCTCTGAGGCACGGCGATGGCGGCGCTGCCTCCGTGCCGGGACACCGTACCTAAATATCAGTACCTAAAGATCAGCCTAAGGCTGGCATCAGAGCGTCAGGCTGAGCGGGCGGACCAGCCGGTCCCGGCCACTTGCCGCGTAGTCACGTTGAGGCGGTTCCAGAGGTTGATCATGCCGATCGCCATGATCAGCGCGGCCAGCTGCGGCTCGTTGAAGTGGTCTGCGGCGTCGTCCCAGACATCGTCGGGGACGGCCTCGGCCCGGTCGCTCAACCGGGTCGCCGACTCCGCGAGTGCCAACGCCGCCCGCTCGGTATCGGTGAAGTACGGCGTCTCGCGCCAGGCGGACACCCCGAAGAGCCGCTCGTCGGACTGGTTGGCCTGGCGTAGGTCCCGCGCGTGCATATCGATGCAATAACCGCAGCCGTTGATTTGGCTAACCCGGAGGTTGATCAGCTCAAGCAGGACGGGATCGACGCCGACGGCGGCAATCGCGCCGTTGAGGGCGAGGAGGGCGGGCAGGGCATCGGGCAGGATCATGGCGGGGCTGGTCATGCGGGCGTCCATGGGATCTCCTTCGAGGGTGCGGATGCGCGTCACATCCGGTGGGTGCGGTTCGTCAGTGCAGAGACAGACGCAATGCATTGACGGATGCCAGCGGAGGAATGTGACCGATGCGCGACACGAGAGTGCTGGCCGACCAGTTCGAGGCCCATCGCGGCCGGTTGCGCGCCGTCGGCTACCGGATGCTGGGGTCGCTGAGCGAGGCCGACGACGCGGTCCAGGAGGCCTGGCTGCGCCTGCAGCGCTCCGATGACGCTGCGATCGACAACCTGGGCGGGTGGCTGACCACCGTCGTTGGGCGGGTCTGCCTCGATCTGCTGCGCTCGCGGGCGGCTCGGCGCGAGGAGCCGCTGGAGGTGTACGTCCCTGATCCGGTGATCGCGGCGCCCGGCGCGCACGACCCCGAGCGGGAGGCGCTGCTGGCCGATTCGGTGGGCCTGGCCCTCCTGGTGGTGCTCGATGCGCTGCCGCCGGCCGAGCGGCTGGCCTTCGTCCTGCACGACACCTTCGCCGTGCCGTTCGAGGAGATCGCCCCCGTTGTCGGGCGGACGGTCGAGGCGACGCGGCAACTGGCCAGCCGGGGCCGTCGGCGGGTGCGGGGAGCGTCGGTGCAGCGCGTCGTGGATCCAGTCCGGCAGCGGGCAGTCGTCGAGGCGTTCCTCGCGGCATCGCGGGAGGGTTCCTTCGATGCGCTCGTCGCGGTGCTCGACCCCGACGTTCTGGTGCGCGCGGACTACGGCGGAGTGCTTCAACACCCGGTTGCGACCTCGGCGCGTCCGTTGGTGCGCGGGGCGGCCAACGTCGCGAGCCAGGCGCTGATGTTCCGATCGGCGGCGCGCGAGGCGAGGATCGTGCTGATCAACGGGGCGCTTGGGCTAGTGACGATGCAGGACGGGGTCGCCTACTCGGTCATGAGCTTCACCGAGCAGGAGGGGCGGATCGCCCAGCTGGACATCCTGGCCGACCCGGTCCGCCTGGCCCGGCTGGATCTGTCCGCGCTCGTGTGAGCCAACCCTTGGAGCGATCGAACGTGGACAATGGCGACATGAGCCGCTGCGGGTGGACCGCTTGACCTCGCCGCCGCCCAATCCGGCGGAGCAGGAGTGGATAGCTGACAATCTCTCCCGGTTGCGCTCGGACGGCGTCGACATCGATGACGCCGCTTCACTCGGCGCGCACTTCGACCGGGCCTACCGGGAGTGGGCGGCATTCCCGTCGCCGCTGCGCGAGGATCCGAATGACGCGATCAATCGGATCGGCATCGGCGTGGGGGAGCACATCCGCCGGCGGACGGGCCTGGAGTGGGCGATCGCGACCGATGAGTACGGCACCGAGCTCGCGTTGGTTGGGCAGCCGGGCGACGTCCTGATCTTCCCGCCTAATCTGGTGGCGAAGCGATGGAGCGACGAGGGGATCGGCGTGCTGCCCAATCTGATCGAGATGCTCCTGGATTCTGTGACCACGCTGCGGCGCCCGTGACCACCACCCGGTTCGACGGGGTTGCCGGGATGCTCGCGGCTGACATCGCCGAGGTGGCCGCGCATCTGTTCGTCGCGTGCTTCCTGGACGATCAGGGCCAAGCCCAGTACGTCGATCCCGGCGGGGCGAGCGCGCTGCACGAGCGGGAGGCCGCCCAGGCGCTGGGCCGGCTCGGCGGCTTCGAGCGCGACCTCGGCCTGCGCGGGCGGCCCGACGTCACCCGCCAGAGCCGAGTGGTCGTGCGCGAGGCCAGCTTGCTATGGCAATTCGCCCTGCTCGCCGCGCCGCGCGATGCCGAGGGCGCGAAGACCCTGCTGCGGCGAGGCGTCGCCGTCCTCATGTCCAGCGACCCGCTCACGGCGGCCCGGGTGTCGCTCATCGCGGTGTGCCCGCCTGAGCCATTCCGGCGACT
>JAOPVO010000105.1 GCA_025966155.1 Pseudonocardiales bacterium | reverse complement strand
GCAGGTCGTCGTCGGCATCGAGCGCGTGCGCGGACCCGCTGAGGTGGACGCCCTTCAGGTCACGCCAGATCTCGCCTGTTTCCACCAGCACCGAGCTGACCGGGTTCCGGCGGACCCGGCCGATCTTTTTCCCGCGCGTCGGGAAGTACAGCGTGCGATCGATCGCCGCGAACCACAGGGGGAGGCTGATCGGGGATCCATCAAGCTTCAGGGTGGTCAGGACCGCCGTGTGCGCATCACGCACGTAGGCCCATATTTCCTCGTCGCTCATGCGCACAGTCGGCCGGGACACCCTGGCAGGGGACCACATGCTCCGGCTAGGCGCAACGTCTTCGTGTCGGCCGCGTCCCGCCTACGACGGTCGGTTGCGCCCGCGCCGCCCGACGTTGCCTTCGAGTCGCTGGTGCGAGCCGAACCTTTTCCCGCGTCGACGGATGCGCAGGCCGGGGCCGCAGACGAGTCCGGCGTGGTGGGATGACGCCATGACCGAGGCGTGGGTCCTGCGCGCTGCGACTGCCGGTGACGCTGCGTGGATGGCCGAGCTCAGGGCGACGGTCATGCGCGATGACCTCGATCGCGTTGGCCGATGGGACCCGGTCCGGGCGCGACAGCGGTTCCTGGACGGATTCGATCCGGCCCGTACCTGGGTGATCGACATCAATGCGGCAGCGGTCGGGTTGATCGCCGTTCGGCCGGAGCCGGACGCGCAGTGGATCGAGCACTTCTATCTCGAACCGGAGTTCCACGGCCGGGGGATCGGGGCCGCCGTGCTTGCCCATGTCATGGCGGCGCATCGGGACCACCGGCCGTTCCGCCTGATCGTGCTGCAGGGCAGCGCCGCGCGCCGGCTCTATGAACGGCACGGCTTCGTCCACGAGCGTGAGGATACGATCGACGTGACGCTGGTCGCGGCCGTCGACCGGCCAATCGGATAGCTGCCTACCTGAATGGTGCCGGCCGCGGGCGGTTCCGCGCTCAGCTGACGTTGACCGCGTCCGGCCGGGTGCAGATGTCGTGCATCATCGGGATCACCTGCTCGCCGAAGCGGCGGATCCCGGCCCTGCGCGTCCTCGTGGCCTATCTCGTCGACCCTCGCGCTCACCTAACTACAGCTGGCCGTGCCGAATCAGGGACGGCCTGAGACGATATGCAGAGGGGAAGCGTCTGCCCAGACGGCGGCAGAATCTACGTCCAAGACGGCCGGCGCCGGCGCCGTCGAATTGGCATTTAACGCAAGGGTCTGAGGGATGATGAGCCGAGGTTTCTTCTTCCGTGCCGACGGGGCGGATCTGGTGCCGCTGCCGGTCGCCCGCAGCTATTGGGGCCAGACGCTGCATGGGCGCCTGATCGGCGGGCTGGTGGCGCGGGCCGCTCAGGGTGACTGCGCCGACGATGCCGGCCTGACGTGCGCCCGACTGACGGTGGACATGTTCCGCACCGCGCAGCTCGCGCCGGTGCAGGTGGTCTCGCACCGGGTGCGGGACGGCCGGCGTATCCGGGTCATCGATGTCACGGTGACCCAGGCGGGCGAGGCGATTGGGCAGGGGAAGGTGGTCATGCTGCGGCGAGGGGATCAGCCCGACGGCGAGTTCCCGGGGATGCCGGCGTGGAATCCGACAGCGGTTGCCGAGCTCGGCCCGCCCGCGCAAGCCGCGCCGGGCGCGCAGTGGACGGCGCCGTGGGAGTCCTGGCCGGTCGTCGCGGCTGACGGGCGCCGCGACGGCGTCTGGCTGCGCGAGACGATGGATCTGGTGGAAGGCGAGGCAATCAGCCCGCTGGTCCGACTGGCCCTGCATTCGGACCTCGCCAGCCCCATGGTCAACACCAGCACTGCCGGGCTCGGGTTCATCAACGCCGACTACACCGTCTACATGCACCGCGATCCCGTCGGGGAGCACATCGGGATCCAGCCCCTCGGCCACGCCAGCGCGGCCGGCATCGCGGTCGGGCAGTGCGCCGTGCACGACGCCAACGGCCCGATCGGCTTCATCGGGATGGCGGCGGTCGCCACGGCCCCCGTGCGCTGATCCGCTCTGCGCCGATCGGTGATGCGCAGTGCGGATGTCGGTGTCGAAGTTTGCCGGTCTCAGTTGCGTCGGGGGATAACGACGGTCATCTCCTCATAGCCCCTGACGAAGTTGCTGTGGCTGCGGTCGGGCTCGCCGATGACGTTGATCTCGGGAAAGCGGACGAGCATCTCCTCCCAGATGACCTTCAGCTGGAGCTCGGCCAGCTTGTTGCCCAGGCAGCGATGGATCCCGAAGCCGAACGACAGGTGCTGGCGGGGGTTCTTGCGGTCGATGATGTAGGCATCTGCGTTCTGGATCTTGTCCTCGTCGCGGTTTCCCGACAGGTACCACATGGCCACGCGGTCGCCCTTGGGGATGACCTTGCCCTTGATCTCCACGTCCCGGGTGGTGCGGCGGGCCATGTGGGTCAGCGGGGTCTGCCAGCGGATCGTCTCGGACACCATCGAGGGGATCAGCTTCGGGTTGGCCCGCAGCTTCGCGTTCTCCTCCGGGTTCCGGTCCAGCAGGTAGATCGATCCGCTGATCGTGTTGCGCGTGGTGTCGTTGCCGCCCACCAGCAGAACACCGCAGTCGCCGACGAGCTCGGTCTCGGTGTAATTCTGGGAGTGCGGGCTGTTGGCCATCAGCGACAGGAAGTCCATCCGCGGCGGCTCGGCGCGGCGGCGCTCGATGATGTCCGACATTGCCACGAAGAACTCGCGCCGTGCGGCGTTCTTCTCCTCCATCGTCTCCGCGGGCATGCCCGGGCCCGGCTCCGACGTCTGGATGTTCGACCAGCGGGTCAGCTGGCGGCGCTTCTCCTGCGGGTAGTCGAATAGCGTCGCGAGGGTCATCGCGGTGAGCTCGACGGAGACCTTGTCGACGAAGTCGAACTCCACCCCGATCGGCAGGCTGTCCAGGATCTCCCCGGCCCGCTCGCGGATGATCGGCTCCATGGCCGCCAGGTTCGCCGGGGACACGCCCTCGGACACCGCGCCGCGGTGGGTCTCGTGGTCCGGCGGGTCCATGCTCAGCAAGGAGCGCGTCCCTCGCGCACGGATGGCCTCCTTCTCCTCAGGGGTCATCGTCCCGTCGTTGAAAGGCGCCGCGGCCTCATCGGCCGTCAACGGCCGGTTGAGCGTGACGATGCCCTCGGCGGAGAACAGCTCGTGGTTGGTGTCTGCGGCCTGGATGTCCTCCCACTTGGTGAGGGACCAGTAGTGCTCGAGGTCGCCGGAGTGCTCGTCGGGGGTGAAGTGCACCGGGTCCTCGGCGCGCAACCGCTCGAAGATGAAGTGCATGTTCCCGGACGGGTAATGATCGGGGTCGCCCGGGTTCAGCTCCTCCAGCGGCATCGCGTAGATCCGCTCGCGCGCCTCGGCCTGCTCCGCGGTCAATTCTGTGCCTCGCGACAATGAGATGGTCATATTTTGTGCCCTTCACGCTCGGTAGGACTTGCGACGAGGCGCGGGCCCAAGGCCGCGCCGAGGGTTAGCTGCCGACGACCTCGACTACCAGTCCGTCTAGTGCCGCTGAGGTTCTGATCTGGCAGGACAGCCGGCTGTCCTCACGCACGCCGAAGGTGCTGGCGAGCATGTCCTGCTCGGGTTCCGTGCGCTCACCGGTTGCGGCCCGCCACTCCGGCGCGACGAACACGTGACAGGTCGCGCAGGCGGCCTCGCCGCCGCAGTCCCCGTCGATACCGGGGATGGCGTTGTCGACTGCCACCTCCATCAGCTTCCAGCCGTCCTCGGCCTCGACTGTGCGCGACGTCCCGTCCTGCAGAACGAAGGTGACTTCCATTGCTGCGGCTCCTTGGATCGTGTGGTCTATCACACGCTAGATACAACACAATGTCGAGTCAATGGCGATCTGTCGCGTCGACGCGCCCGGTTGGCAATGACGTCGGTTATGGTCGGCCCGTGGGCGGGACCTCGACAGACACCGAGCCGGTGGGCGACAGCCGTCCGGGCATGACCGTGCGGGACGAGCTCCGGGAGTTGACCCACCAGCGATTGCTGGCCGCGGCGGAGCTGGTTTTCCAGCGCGACGGGTACTCCCGCTCGACGGTCGGCAACATCACCCAGGCGGCCAACGTCAATCGGGCGACGTTCTACCTCCACTTCACCGACAAGGCCGACGTGCTCCTCGGTGTCCTCCGGGCCAACCTCGCCGACACCCCCGGGTACTGGCACGAGGTCGACGCCGCACTGGTCGACGGGGGCCGCGACGCACTGCGGGCCTCGCTGAGCAACACGCTGCACTGGTACCAGCAGCACGGGGCCGTGCTGCGGTCGGTGCGCGAGGCGCTGGCCACCGACCTCCACCTCGCCGAGCAGACGCAGGGGAACTTCGCCGGGTTCGCCGACGAGATGACCGGCTACCTCGCCAGCGTCCGGCCCGACGAGCGGGACCGTGCGCATCTGCGGCTGCAGCTCCTGTTGATCCAACTCGACCAGCTCGCCTTCCGGTTGATCGTCCAGCGCCGTCAGGGCATCGACCGCGAGGTCATGCTCGATGAGCTCACCGACATCTGGCGCCTGGTGCTGCCGGCGACGCGGCGTCCGGGCTGAGCGTCCGGCGACTGGGGCGTACCCCATCCGAGCCGACTACAGCAGAGGACACGACGTCATGCCCAGCGACGAGGACATTGCCCCGTTCACCATCTCGATCCCGGATGCGGACCTCGATGACCTCGCGGACCGCATCGACCGCACGCGCTGGCCGGTCGACGGGCCGGGCGCGCAGTGGGCCCGCGGGCTGCCCGTCCAGTTCGTCCGCGACCTGGCCGCCTATTGGCGCACCGAGTACGACTGGCGGGTGCACGAGGCCCGCCTTAATGCGTTCCCGCAGTTCACCACGTTCGTGGACGGGCAGCGCGTGCATTTCCTGCATGTCCGCTCGCCCGAGCCGGATGCCACTCCGCTGATCGTCACGCACGGCTGGCCCGGATCCATCGCCGAGTTCCTCCGGGTGATCGGCCCGCTGTCGGACCCCAGGGCGCACGGCGGCGACCCTAGGGACGCGTTCCACCTCGTCATCCCCTCCATCCCCGGATTCGGCTTCTCCGGCCCGGTCAGCGAGCCGGGGTGGGACACCGCCCGGATCGGGGCGGCCTTCGCCGCGCTGATGGCGCGCCTGGGCTACACCCGCTACGGGGCGCAGGGCGGGGATTGGGGCTCGATGATCTCCCGGTGGATCGGCGCCACGGATCCCGAGCGCGTCGTCGGCGTGCACGTGAACATGCTGTCGACACCGGCGGACGCGGAGGCTCTGGCGCCGGACGCCAGCGCGGACGAGCAGGAGCGGGTGGCCGTCAACCGGCGGTACACCACGGACTTATCCGGCTATGCGCAGATTCAGCAATCCCGGCCGCAGACCCTGGCCTACGGCCTCAACGACTCCCCCGTGGGCCAACTCGCCTGGATCGCGGAGAAGTTCGCCGACTGGACGGATTCCGACGACGAGTCGCTCAGCGCAGTCGATCTGGACGACATGCTGACCACGGTGATGATCTATTGGCTGACGGCCACCGCCGGATCATCGGCCCAGATCTACTACGAGGTCGCCCACGGCCCGCGGGCCCGGCTCGTCTCGCCCGTGCCCACCGCCGTGGCTGCCTTCCGCCACGATCTCTTCCGCCCCATCAGGCGTATCGCCGAGCGCCACAACGTCATTGAGCAGTGGACCGAGTTCGATGCCGGCGGGCACTTCGCGGCGATGGAGCAGCCCGAGGCGCTGGTCGACGACATCCGCCGATTCTTCCGGACGCTCGCCTGACGGTCCCGATCGAATCACGCCGCCCAGCGCGACGTAGAGATCATTAGCGCATCGTCAACGTCGAGCTCCGGATCCTCGACTACGCCAGCTATTTCGCCGCCTTCCGAGCCAAGGACCACGACATCGGCTGGGGCCTATCGACTGGCTTCCTCACCGCCGATGAGTGGCTCGAGGCTCTTCAGGGGGATCCAGTACACGTCCAATGTGATCCAGCAATCCTGGGTGCACAACCTCTACGGGCACCCCGCCTACCTGCGGTCCTACGTGGCCGATGTCTGGCAGGACAAGAGCGCCCCCAGCCGCAAGTAAGCGGCAATCCCAAGGAAGCAGCCTGGCGTCAGCTCGGGTGATGAGCCGCGGGCAGGACCAGTCGCCACATATCGGTGACCTCATCGAGCATGACCTCGCGGTCGATCTCACGGAGGCCCTGCACGATGAGCCGGAACGCAATCGGATCGAGCTGGATGATCAGCAGCTGGAGCCGCAGATGCGCCCGCTCACGCTCGCCCGGCGCGACGCCGTCCAGGTACTCGGCCATCTCATCGGCGAAGCCGGCGAACGTGCCCTCGGTCTGCTCGGCGAGATGGGGCTCCG
>JAOPVO010000104.1 GCA_025966155.1 Pseudonocardiales bacterium | reverse complement strand
GGCTGGACTGCAGCAGCGGGGACATCGCCACCGCCGCCGCGCTCCTGGCCCAGATCCCCGAGGCGCGCCTCGAGCCATACGTCGTATCGGGCGCCGTGGGCAATGTGCGCAACAACGGCCCCGAGCTTATTGACCCGGTGCCTACTGACGCGGTGCCTATGGACGCATTGCCTATCGACGTAGTGCCCATCGACGCGGTGCCTATGGATCGGGCCGACTCCGTCGACGCGCCGCGGCAGCTTGAGCTGTGAGCGAGCGGCGGGTCATGGCCACGCCGGCGGGGGAGGCGTGGGTCGACGTCGACCGGCCCGCGCTGCGTGATGCTGCCGCCCCGCGGGGATTGCTGATGATCGGCCACGGCGCCGGCGGCACCGTGGAGGCGCCCGATATCCTGGTCGTCCGGGCCGCCTGCCTCGCCGCCGGATTGGCCGTGGCCGCGGTGACCCAGCCGTATCGCGTGGCCGGCCGCAAGGCTCCGGCCCCGGCAGCCGCGCTCGACCTCGCGTGGCTGGCGGTCCTGGCCGAGCTGCGGTCCGATCCCGCGCTGGGCGATCTGCCGCTGCTGGCCGCGGGCCGGTCCAGCGGGGCGCGGGTCGCCTGCCGCACCGCGGTGGCCGCCGGCGCCCGGGGCGTCATCGCCTTGGCCTTCCCGCTGCACCCGCCTGGCCGACCGGAGAAGACCCGCCAGGCCGAGCTCGATGCCGCCGGCGTCCCGGTGCTCGTGTTCCAGGGCAGCTCCGACCCGTTCGGGATGCCGGAGCCATCGACGGCGCGCGGCCGGCGGCGCGAGGTTGTCGTCTTGCCCGGGGACCACGCCCTGCGCCGCGAGCACCAGCAGATCGCGGCGCAGACCCGGCGCTTCGCCCTCGCCCGGACCCGGTAGGTCGCGAACCCGCGCGGGCCCGCGCGGGTGCAGCGCGGGTCTAGCGCGGGTTCAGGGGGCAGAGAGATCAGCCAGCACGGCGCCGGTCAGGGCTATCAGCGCATCGGGCGCGACCTCCACCTGGAGGCCGCGCCGGCCGGCCGACACGAAGACGGTGTCCCACAACTGGGCCGATTCATCGACCGCCGTCCGCAGCCGCGTGCGCTGCCCGAACGGCGACACCCCGCCCAGGACGTAGCCGGTGGCCCGCTGCACGGCCGCGGGCTCGGCCATTGCGGCTTTGCGCCCACCCAGCGTCGCGGCCAGTGCCTTCAAGCTGAGCTGGCCCGACACCGGGACAACCGCGCAGACGAGCGCGCCGTCGAGCGTGGCGACCAAGGTCTTGTAGAGCCGCTCCGGATCGACGCCCAGCCGTGCGGCCGCGTCCAGCCCGTGGCGGCGCGACGCCGGGTCGTGCTCGTACGGGTGCAGCGAGAACGCGATCCCGGCTGCGGTCAGGGCCGTCGTCGCCGGGGTGCCGGTGGCCACGTCCATAGCGTGTCAGGTCGGTGAGCTTCTCGGGAATGGGCGCGCGCGTCGGCGTCGTTATAGGACCCGTGATTGCGACTGCCGCACCGGCGCGACGGGCCTTGGCCCTGCCGGACGTATCCTTGGCCCTGCGGGTGCCGCCGAAGCTGCGGGCGAACAGCCTGTCCGGGAAAGGTGTGGCAGTGGCAGATCCCCTAGACACGGCACAGTCCTCAGAGATCGACGGCACTTCCGAGATTGCACCGGAGATCGACGCCGCCCCAGTGGAGAGCGCAGAGCAGCGCCGGGCCCGGTTCGAGCGCGACGCGCTCCCGTTCCTCGACCAGCTCTACGCCGCGGCGATGCGGATGACCCGGAACCCGGCCGACGCCGAGGACCTGGTCCAGGAGACGTTCGTCAAGGCGTTCGCGGCCTTCCACCAGTTCACTGAGGGCACCAACCTCAAGGCCTGGCTGTACCGCATCCTGACGAACACGTTCATCAACACGTATCGCAAGAAGCAGCGCGAGCCGCAGCAGTCCAACACCGACACCGTCGAGGACTGGCAACTGGCCCAGGCCGAGTCGCACATGTCGACGGGCCTGCGCTCCGCCGAGGTCGAGGCGCTGGATCACCTGCCCGACTCCGACGTCAAGGACGCGCTGCAGAAGCTGCCCGAGGACTTCCGGCTCGCCGTGTACCTGGCCGATGTCGAGGGCTTCGCCTACAAGGAGATCGCCGAGATCATGGGCACCCCCATCGGCACGGTCATGTCGCGACTGCATCGCGGTCGCAAGCAGCTTCAGGTCCTGCTCGCGGACTACGCCCGCGACCGCGGCCTCGTGCGCACGGGTCGGGAGTCGTAATGGGATTCGGGCCCGGCGGGCTGGACTGCAACGAGGTCCTCGCCGATGTGTTCCTGTACCTGGACAACGAGGCCGACGAGGCCGCGCGCGACCGAATGCGCCTGCATCTCGATGACTGCGCGCCGTGTCTTCGCCAGTTCGGCCTCGAGCAGGATGTCAAGGAGCTGGTTGCGCGCTGCTGCGGCGGCGACATCGCGCCGGACGCGTTGCGCAGCCGGCTGCAGATCCGACTCGAGCAGGTTGTCGTCGACTCGGTATCTCAGCAGTACTACGCCGAGCAGGTCACCGTGGAGTTGCGCAGCTCCACCGACTGACGCAGGTCCAGCCGCTGCCCAGCGGCTGGGACCGCGCCTGTGGGACGCTTCCTCACGATGTCCGCCCTCTCCGAACTGCTGGCGCGCCACACGCGCCTCGATGACGCGTCGGTAGGGCACCTGCAGCGCCTCGTGAGCGAGTGGCAGATGCTCTGCGACCTGTCGTTCGCCGACCTGCTGCTATGGATCCCCGTAGCCGATGGCGTGTTCCTCTGCGCGGCTCAATGCCGCCCGACGACGGCCGTGACGGTGTACGAGCACGACCTCGTCGGCGCCCGCATCGGCGGCGAGCGGTCGGCGGGCCTGCGCACGGCATTCACCGAGCAGCGCATCTATCGCGAGTCCGGCGATGACTGGGACGCCGATGTGCCGGTGCGGCGCGAGTCGATCCCGGTCCGCGTCGGCGGCCCCGGCGGGCGCATCGTGGCCGTGCTGGGTCGCGACAGCAGCCTGGTGAGCGGCCGCGGGCCCAGCCAGCTGGAGCTCTCCTATGTGCAGAGCGCCGCGGATCTCGCGCTGATGGTCGCCGACGGCACCTTCCCCGGTCCCGACACCGAATTCGAGGGCAGCGGCCCGCGGGTGGGCGACGGCATGCTGCGCCTGGATAGCGATGGCGCCGTTCTCTACGCCAGCCCCAATGCTTTGTCGGCGTACCGCCGGATGGGCCTCAAGGGCAACCTGGTCGATCTAGATCTGGCCACGCTGACCCAGGGCCTGGCCAAGGACCCGCTGGCCGGTCGCGATCTGGCTGCGCAGCTGCGCCGGACCATTGCCGAGGGCGTCCCAGCGAGCCTCGAGGTGGAGGGCGGCGCGGCGTTCATGCAGATGCGCGCCTTGCCGCTGCGCCCGCGCGATCAGGCCCTCGGGGCGCTGGTGCTCGTGCAGGACATCACCGAGCTCCGTCGGCGCGACCGCCAGATCATGAGCAAGGACGCAACGATCCGGGAGATCCACCACCGGGTGAAGAACAACCTTCAGACCGTGGCGGCGCTTCTGCGGATGCAGGCCCGGCGGGTGAGCCTGCCCGAGGCCCGTCAGGCGCTGGAGGAATCCATGCGCCGGGTCAGCTCGATCGCGCTGGTGCACGAGACGCTGTCCTCGGCCATCGACGACGAGGTTGCCTTCGACACCGTCGTGGACCGGGTGCTGGTGATGCTCGGCGATGTCGCTGGGGCCGATGGGCGGATCAGCGTCGTGCGGGTGGGCAGCTTCGGCGACCTGCCCTCGGAGCTGGCCACGCCGATGATCATGGTGCTGACCGAGCTCGTGCAGAACGCGATCGAGCACGGCTTCCACGACGATGACCACGGCACCGTCTCGGTGGTCGGCGAGCGGGCCCACGGGTCGCTGCGCGTAGCGGTCGTCGACGACGGCCGGGGCCTGCCGGCCGACTTCCGGCTGACGGCCAACGACCGTCTCGGGCTGCAGATCGTCCGGACCCTTGTCGACGCCGAGCTGCACGCGACCCTCGAGGTACGGGCGCGCGTCGACGGCAAGCAAGGCGCCGTGGCGACGTTCAGCTTCCCGATTCGCCCCCGTTAGGCGTGCGAGCAGCCGGAGAAGTTAAAGGCGGAGCAGGTACAGGCCGGGCAGTTACAGCATGCGGGCGCGAGCGCGCGCATTGCGACGCTTGAGCGCACGCCGCTCGTCCTCGGACAGCCCGCCCCAGACGCCGGCATCCTGGCCGCTCTCCAACGCCCAGGACAAGCACTCCTGGGTGACCGGGCAACGCCGGCATACTGTCTTAGCCTGCTCGATCTGCACGAGCGCGGGGCCGGTGTTCCCGATCGGGAAGAACAGCTCCGGGTCCTCGTCGCGGCATACCGCGCGGTGACGCCAATCCATCGTGGAATACTCCCTAGTCGATGCGCTTCCGGTCTGCCCCGTTGGTCCCTCGAAGCCGCTTGTGAATGGTTTCACGAACTCGGGGTTTTCTGCAAGGGTTTCCGGCATGTGAATTGCGCGGGTCGAACACGTTTAGAGCGGCCCTCTCGGCAGTGCGCCCCAGCGGACGTCCGGCCAAGACGGTGTCGATACCCGGTCAGCGCCCCTGACACGCCGATCCGTGACGGCTACGGGCGCTATGAGCTGTGAATCCGGCTTGTTATGCCCGGTTCGGGCACTAGGCGGCGGGCGAGATCGCAATCAGCAGGCGACGCGGATCGCGCCGGGGTGCGCGCTGAACTCCACCTCGCTGCGTTCGCCGAGGTAGTCGCCATCCACCTGGAAGGGCAGCGGATAGTCCGCGGTCAGAGTGAATCGCGTCATATCGTGCAGGACCGTGACGGATCGGCCATGCGGATTGATCTGCGAGCGGGCAATCTGGGCGAATCCGCGCGCCAGCCCGACCACGCCCATCGACCGTCGCGCGTACACGTCGAGGCCGGTGTCGAAGGAGGCGTTCGGCGTCGGGGTCAGCGGGCGGCTGCCGAAGTAGGTCCACGGGCTGGTGTTGGTGACCACGGCCAGGTGCAGGCCATCGAGTGGCGCGGCGTCCTCCCGGGTCAGCCGTAGGGGCGGCTGACGCCGAGGCATGTGGGCGAACTCCCGAACAGCGAGGCGCACATAGAGCCCGGGGGTCGATCGATGGCCACGCGAGCGCCGGCGCTCCACCGCGGCCACCACGGCAGCGTCGAGCCCGAGGCCGGCGGCGAAGGTGAACCAGCGCTCGTCGGCGCGGCCCAGCCCGATCGAGCGCTGACGGCCGGCTTCGAGGGACTCCAGCAGCGCCGCCGTTGCGGCGAGGGCGTCATTCGGGATCTCCAGCGCGCGGGCGAAGACATTGGTCGACCCGGCCGGGACAACCCCCAGCAGCGGGACGTCGCTATGGACGCCATCGGTCAGCAGGCCCTGCACGATCTCGTTCACCGTGCCGTCTCCGCCGAGAGCCACCACCAGTTCGATTCCCTCCCGCATCGCGCGGCAGGCCAGGGCGGCGGCGTGGCCGCGGTGGGAGGTCTCGGCGATCTCGACGTCGACCGCGCTGCGCAGGGCGCGGGCCAGGACATCACGCTCGCGGGTCGTGACAGCGGTTGCGCGTGGATTGGTGATTACCAGCGCGCGCATGGGTTCGAAGAGTAGCGCCCGGGCGCTGACTAGAGTCGGCGCGTGCCGAAGGACCGCGAGCGCTTGCCCGAACCCGAGCCCGAGTCCCAGGGGCTGGCACTGGAGCTGCGCCTCGCCGTTGTGCTGCTGGGCGTTCAGGCCCTCGGCCTGGTCGTGGCCGCCGGCGTGCTGCTGGAGAAGACGATCCTGGGCCACCCGGATAGCTACCCGGCCGCGCTGCTCGGCGCGGCGCTGGCGCTCGGCGGCGCCGCATTGCTGGTCGCGGCGGCGCGCGGGATCCTGCGCGGATCCTCGGCTGCGCGCTCGCCGGCCATCGTGATGGAGTTGCTGGCCCTGCCGGTTGGGTACAGCCTGGCGTTCCAGGCCGGCCTGGTCGGCTATGGCGCGCCGATTCTGCTGTCGGCCGTCGGCGTGCTCTATCTGTTTTTCACCCCGGCGGCGCGCGCGGCACTGGATCGCGAGTAGCGCACCACCGGGGCCTGCTCGACGGTCAGTCGTCGGTGAGCAATTGCTCCCGGAGGCCGGCCAGGGTCCGGGCGAGCAGCCGCGACACGTGCATCTGGGAGATCCCGACCTGCGCGGCGATCTGCGACTGGGTCTGGTTGCCGAAGAACCGCAGGGTGAGGATCGTCCGCTCCCGGGCCGGCAGCGCCGCCAGCAGCGGCTTGAGGGACTCCCGGTATTCCACGTGCTCCATGTCGGCATCGAGCTCGCCGAGGGTATCGGCGATCGACTGGCCGCCGTCGGGGTCGTTCGTGGCCTCCAGCGACACCGCGGTATACGCATTCGAGGACTCCAGCCCCTCGAGGATCTCCTCCTCGGTGAGCTCCAGATGCGCGGCCAGCTCCTTGATCGTCGGGGAGCGCCCGAGCTTCTGGGTCAGGTCGCTGGTCGCCGAGGTCAGGGCCGCGCGCCGCTCCTGGAGGCGGCGGGGCACTCGCACCATCCAGCCCTTATCGCGGAAGTGCCGCTTGATCTCCCCGACGATGGTTGGCGTCGCATACGTCGAGAATTCGACGCCGCGCTCGAGGTCGAAGCGGTCGACGGCTTTGATCAGCCCGATCGTGCCGACCTGGACCAGATCGTCCAAGGGCTCGCTGCGGCCGGCGAACCGGCGCGCGAGGTACTCCACCAAGGGCAGATGCATCTCGACCAGCTGATCGCGGACCCGGTTGCGCGCCGCGGGCGTGGTGTCATCGCTGACGAGCTCGGCGAACATCGCCCGGGCGAGCTCGCGGTCGTGCTCGGTGCGGGTCGAGCGCTTGGAGCGGATGGTGACCGCCGCGGTCTCCGCCGGGTCGGGGGCATCGACGACCTCGAGGTCGACGGCATTCGGGTCGACGGCGTGCACGATGTCGACGATGGCTACCTCGTCCTCATCGGCATCGACTTCGTCGGACTCCTCGGCGTCGTCGGACTCCTCGGCGTCGTCGGATTCCTCCGCGTCGCCGTCCTCTGAGTCGCCGTCACCTGGTTCCTCGGCGTCGGACTCGTCGATGTCGAGGTCTTCGGGCTCAACCTCGTCTTCAGCCTGAGCCGCCAAGTCGACGTACGGCTCGGTGCCGGTGTTCCTGGCGGTCCCGTCGGTGGGGTCGGTGTCTACTGCGATCACTGGCGCTCCCCCCGCTGCTTGTGCAGGGAGATGCGCACGACATCCCCGACGAGGGCGACATCGACGGAGCCGGCCAGCGCCTCGAGGACGGTCCAGGCGAACGACGTCTGGTCCGGGATCTCGCGGGAGACGCTCGTGACGCTCACCTGGACGTGCAGGGTGTCCCCGCCGAGGGTGAAGACGCAGTGCAGGGGCTGGAGGGGCGCGGCGT
>JAOPVO010000103.1 GCA_025966155.1 Pseudonocardiales bacterium | reverse complement strand
CGGCTGGGTGCATCACATCCCGCGACTGATGGTGCTGGGCAACTACGCGATGCAGCGCGGGTGGCGGCCCGCCGAGGTGCTCGACTGGTTCCACCGCAGCTTCGTCGACGGCTATGACTGGGTGATGGTGCCCAACATCATCGGGATGTCGCAGTACGCCGACGGAGGGGTCATGGCGACGAAGCCGTACGCCAGCGGCGGCGCCTACATCAATCGGATGAGTGACTACTGCGGCGGCTGCAGGTACAAGCCGTCGGTCCGGGTCGGCGATGCGGCCTGCCCATACACAGCGGGCTATTGGGCGTTCCTGCACGAGCATCGGGCCGATCTGCAGGGCAATCACCGCATGGCCCAGCCGCTGGCTGGGCTCGGCCGGCTGCGCGACCTTGAGGAGGTCGTCGAGCAGGAGCAAGCTCGCGGATCGTCCGCGCCATAGACGACCACAGCTACGCCAGAGCGGTCAGAACTACGGCCGATCATCTCGGCCCGCTCGGGCGAGACTATGTGGATGCTTGGAGCTCTAGCCGCCAGCGCCCATGCGTGCCACGATCGACAGGCACCGGCCGGGCTGGGCGGCATCCATCGCAGTGTCGCGATCGAGTTAGGACGCGCACATGAGCTCTGCCGCCCACGAGAAGCCGACCACCGAGGCATTCCGTGCCAAGGCCCGCGCCTGGCTCGCCGACAACCTGGTGATGTCCACGGGCGGAGGACGCGACGACTGGTGTTAGGAGCCGTCTGAGGAGCAGAGCCGCCTCGCATTCCGGGGGAATCACCTTATGTCTGCAAGCCTCACGGGTTCGGACGAGGCCCTGCAGGCCGCCCGCAAGTCTGATTAAGGACGGAGTGCTATGCGTGTCTTGATTTTGGGCGGCGGGATCGGAGGCCTGGCTGTGGCTCTCGCCCTGCGCCAGTTCGGCTTTGACGCCCATGTTTACGAACAAGCCCATGCGTTGGGTGAGGTCGGGGCAGGCGTCGCAATCAGTCCCAACGCGGTGAGGGTTTTGCACCGATTAGGGCTCGCCGAGCCGCTCCGAACGGTCGGCGTCGTCTCCCACTCGCTGGACACCCGTGATTGGGAATCCGGCTCGCTCCTGGGCCGCGTACCGCTCGCCGACGCAGCCGTCACTCGCTGGGGCGCGCCGTTCTATCACCTGCATCGCGCGGACCTTCACAACGCGCTGCGCGCTGCACTAGGCGACGAGCACATTACCGTTGGGGCCTGCGGTGTCGCTGTGGAGCAAAGCGACAACGGCGTGACGGTCCACTTTGCCGATGGGCGTGTCGCAAGCGGCGACGTACTTATCGGCGCCGACGGCATCCACTCGATGGTGCGCGATCATGTCGCCGGTCCCGACCAGGCAATCTGGTCGCGCCAGATCTCCTGGCGTGGCTTGGCGCCTGCGAGCGTCGGGCGGGAAATCGGCCTCGAAATGCGCCACCATTCCTTCTGGGGGCCGCGCAAGCAGTTCGTCTGCTTCTATGTGGCGGCGGGCCGAATGGTCAACTGGGTGGGTAACACACAAAGCGACGATAATTGGCAACAAGAGTCGTGGTCGGCGCGTGGGAACCGCAGCGATGCATTAAAGCTGTTCGAGGGCTGGCACCCTGAAGTAGTCGCGCTGATCGCAGGCACCGAGCAAGTGTTCAAGTGGGCATTGTTTGACCGGCCGCCGCTGGCGACCTGGACACGCGGGTGCGTGACGCTGCTGGGCGACGCCGCTCATCCGATGCTGCCATACATGGCTCAAGGTGCCAGTCAGAGCATTGAGGACGCCTTCGTGTTAGCTCGCTGCCTTGCCGATGATCCTGACGATCCACGGCGCGCGATGGAGACCTACGTAAGTTGTCGCCTGGAACGTACCGCAGCGATTCAGGAAGCGTCCCGTGACACAGGACGGACAATGCAACTGACGGAGCCAGCAGAGATGTTGGCCCGGAACGCCCGGTTACGGGCCAACCCCGAAGCGCCTGTTGCGCGTTTTGACTGGATTTGGAGCCACGACGTGGTTGGGAGGACTGTCTAAGCGCCGCGCGCTCTTGGTGCTGTAGCGGCCATCAGGCCGCGCCACTTCTCGGCGGCCGCGGCGTGCATCGTTTCGTGCATCCGCTAGTCAGGGACCCACTCGAGGCCCTTGGTTCCGGGACACCTGGACGGCGCGTCTTCAGTCCAATATATTCCCCCAAACCCCGCTGGTGACTGTGCTTCCAAACCGGTGGACTGGTGGCTGGAGTTCGTAGGAGTCAATCCGATGGCGCAAACTGTCCCGCTGACCTGGTCCGGATCTTTTGGCAATTTCGGTGGTCCGCTTGCCTCGGGCGCCACGCATTCATGGGTCGGGACCGGCGACTGGGGGGCGGAGAACCGGTTCTATCAATTCAGTGTCTTCTCTGACGGCGTCTCGGTCAGTGATCTCGAAGTACGAAACGTCACACACCATCGCGCGCCAGGTGCCGCCGGCGGCTTCGTGGACGAAACGCACTTCGACATTCATAACCGGAATACCAGGCACACGGATCCGCCCGTCATGTACTACTTCTACATCGCCTGGACCAACTCGATCATGGTGTGAAAGGGACGACCCAATGCTTATTCTCATCGAGTACGCAACCGACGGTCGCATCGTCTCGGTCGCGGGTGCCCCTGCGGGCGCAGACGCCGAGCGCCTGAACGGGCGAGCGGTGCGGATCTTCGACCCGCACAGCCACGTCCTTGAGTTCGACGCCACGGAAATGCGTCATGAACGGGACTTCGATGGGCTCCTGCGGTTCATGCATGGACACTCAGTCGTCGGTAACCCGGAAGCGCCCAGGGTGGTTCCCAGGGAGTCGGGCTCTCGACAATAGGCGAGCCAGGCGGCGCCAGGAGCGGCAGTTAGCGTCAGCCGCCGTACGCCAGCGGCGGCGCCTACATCAACCGGATTAGCGACTACTGCGGCGGCCGCAGTTACAAGCCGTCGGTCCGGGTCGGCGATGCGGCCTGCCTATACACAGCGGGCTATTGGGCATTCCTGCACGAGCATCGGGTCGATCTGCAGGGCAATCACCGGATGGCCCAGCCGCTGGACGGGCTCGGCCGGCTGCGCGACCTTGCGGAGGTCGTCGAGCAGGAGCAGGCTCGCGGATCGTCCGCGCCGTAGGACAGCTAGGCGAGTGCGGTGAGCACGACGGCCAGGGCAGCCGGGGCGAACTGCACGATCGCCGCCTGGCGGTACCGCGGTCCCGTCGTCGCGAGCACGATCCCCGCGGCGGCCATCGCGCCGGCGCCGAAGATGATCAGCGTTCGGCCGACGACCAGTGCATCCCCATCGCCGAAGGCCAGGCCCACTCCGACCAGCGCGCCGATCGCCAGCACCAGGTTGTAGAAGCCCTGGTTGTAGGCCATCGTCCTGATCGCCTCGGCCTGCTCGCGCGAGGCGATGCCGAACCGCGCGTACACCGTCGGCCGCATCCATAGCACGCTTTCCAGGGTGAAGAACGCCATGTGCAGCAGTGCGGCGATGACGGCGAGGAGCTGGGCGGCCATCAGCACGGTGCGCTCCCAAGGGCTCGGTCGACGGTCGGCCGGTCGCCCACACCCTATGCGCGCCATCCGTGTCGGATGCTCGGAGGTCTAGCCGCCAGCCCCCCCGCGTGCCACGATCGACGGGCACCGGCCGGGCTGGGCGGCCTCCATCGCAATGACGCGATCGCGAGAGGACTGCGCCCATGAGCTCTGCGGCCCACGAGAAGCCGACTACCGAGGCCTTCCGGGCCGAGGCCCGCGCTTGGCTCGCCGACAACCTGGTGAGGTCCACCGGAGGCGGCGGCG
>JAOPVO010000083.1 GCA_025966155.1 Pseudonocardiales bacterium | reverse complement strand
GCGCCGAGCAGGGCCGCCTTGCCGCCCGGGCCCGCGCACAGGTCGGCCCAGGCGGTGTCCGGGCCGTGGAGCGGCGCCGCGGGCAGCGCCGCCGCGCAGAGCTGGCTGCCCTCGTCCTGGACACCGGCGAGCCCCGCGCGGACCGCCGGCAGCCGGCCGGGGTCGCCCCCGCCGGTCAGGCGCACGGTGAACGGCGAGCGGATGCCGCCATCGGGCGCGGCCTCCCCCCCGGCCTGCTCGGCCAGCTCCGCCGCGGCGATCCGGCCGGGCCAGGCGACGAGGTGGGTCTGCGGGCGGGCGTCGTCGGCCTCGAGCGCGGCCGCGGTCTCGGTCAGATCGCCCTCCAGCGCGGCCGAGAAGGCCTCGACGATCCAGCGCGGGTGGGCGTACTGCAGCGCCATCACGTCGAGCTCGTCGGCGCCGCGGCCCAGCGACTGCGCCCACTCGTCCCAGGTGGAGGCGCCGACCTTGCGCAGGACGGCGTTGACGAATCCCGATGCGCGCGGGCTGCCGGCGCTTCGGCTGAGGTCCACGGTGCTGGCCACCGCGGCGTGCACCGGCACCCGCGTCCGCAGCAGCTGATAGGCGCCTAAGCGCAGCAGGTCGAGCACGGGGCGGTCGATCGAGTCCACGTCGCGCCCGGCGATCGACACGATGATCCGGTCGAGCGTGCCTTTGGAGCGCAGCGTGCCGTAGGCGAGCTCGGTGGCGAACGCGGCATCGCGCCCGCTTACTTCCCGCTCGCGCAGCAGCTTCGGCAGCACCAGGTTGGCGTAGGCCTCGTCGATCGACACGGCCCGGATGACGTCGTACGCGATGCGCCGAGGGTCGGCGAGGATCGCGGGATCGACCGGCGGCTCGACGACGGCGACGGCCGGGGTGCGGGGCGAACGCGGGCCGGCCGGTGTGCGGGGGCCGCGGCTGGGAGGGCCGCTGCGCTTGCCCGGATTGCTGCGGTTGCTTCCGGTACGCGGGCGCTCAGGCAAATCGATCGCTTTCGGTAAGCCGGGCCCCGCGGGCCCAGTCGGTCGCCGGCATGGGGCGCTTGCCCGGCGGTTGCACCTCGCCCAGCACCACCGGCTGCGATGCGGTGCCGACGAGCACCTGGCTCCGGCCGATGAGCACCTGCCCCGGCGCGAGCCCGGTCCGATCCGGGTCGGCTGGGGCCAGCCGCACCGGGCCGACCTTGATCCGGGTATCGCCCAGTGTGGTCCATGCGCCGGGCTCCGGCGTGCAGGCCCGGATCAATCGGTCGACGCGCAGAGCGGGGGCGGACCAGTCGATGCGGGCGTCGTCGACGCTGATCTTCGGGGCCAGGCTGATGCCGTCCGACGGCTGGGGCTCGGGCACGAGCATCCCGTCCTCCAGGCCGTCCAGGGTCGCAAGCAGCAACTGCGAGCCGGCGACGGCCAGACGCTGCAGCAGGTCGCCCGAGGTGTCGCTCGGTCGGACCGACTCGGTCAGCACGCCGAAGACCGGCCCGGTGTCGAGGCCCTCCTCGATGAGGAACGTGGTGGCCCCGGTGACATCGTCGCCGGCGAGGACCGAGCGCTGCACGGGGGCCGCGCCGCGCCAGGCCGGCAGCAGCGAGAAGTGCAGGTTGACCCAGCCGTGCACCGGTATATCGAGGGCGTCGCGCGGGATCAGGCCGCCGTAGGCCACCACCGGGCAGCAGTCGGGCTCGAACGCGCGCAGCGCCGCCTGAGCCAGCGGGTCGCGCAGGGTCGGCGGGGCCAGCACCTCGATGCCGTGCGCGCGGGCCAGGTCCGCCACCGGCGCCGCGGAGGGTCGGCGGCCCCGCCCGGCTGGCTTCTCAGGCCGGGTCAGGACGGCAACGACCTCATGGCGCGGGCTGTCCAGCAGCGCCTGCAGCGACACCGTCGCAACGGCTGGGGTCCCGGCGAAGATCAGCCTCATCAGCGCGCGCTCCCGCTCAAAACCGGCCGCCCAAGGTGGGATGCGGGCTGAGCTTGAGCACGGCGTTGACGTCGGCCCAGGGCCCCCACGGCGCCGAGCGGATCGCCCGCATGGCGTCCTTGCGCACAGCCGCGTCGAGCCGATCGACGAACATCACCCCGTCGAGGTGGTCGGTCTCGTGCTGGACGCAGCGGGCCAGCAGCGCTGTGCCCTCGACGGTGATCGGGTCGCCGTGCATGTTCTGGCCGTGGGCCACCACGTGCTCCCGGCGGCGGCAGTCGAAGGTGAGGCCGGGCACCGAGAGGCAGCCCTCGGGCCCGTCCTGCTCCTCATCGCTGGGGAAGTGCAGCACCGGGTTGACCAGGTGGCCCTGCTGGTCCTCGCTCACGTGATAGGTGAAGACCCGAAGCCCAACCCCGATCTGCGGGGCGGCCAGACCGGCTCCGGGCGCGTGCATCATCGTCTCGGTGAGGTCGGCCACCAACGTCCGCAGCTCCTTGTCGAACACGGTGACCACATCGGCCGCCGTGCGCAGGATGGGATCGCCATAGAGGCGGATCGGCTGGACGCTCACCCGCACATCGTAATGACGCCGACGGCCCCGGCCGATCGCGAGCCGCTCCGCGCGGCCGGGATCGTTGGCGCGGCTAGATGATCTGGCGGGGATCGAGCTCGATGCGCACGGGGTCGGCGGCTTTGCGGGCCGATCGGGTGGCGGCGCCGGCGTGCAGGGCCGTCGCGAGGGCAACCCCATCGGAGCGGGGCACGCGCACGAGCAGGCGCTCCAACGGGCCGGCGTCGCCGCGCGCAGCGCCCTGCGGGTCGCGCGAGGCGCCCGGCAATCCGCGTGCGCCCCGCGGACCGTGCTCGACGGCCGGGAGCGGGACCGGCCCGAGCAGCTGGTGGGATGCCGGCAGCCGCGAGGCCTCGACCAGCTCGCGGATCGCGTCCGGAGCCCCGGTCAGCGACGCCATCCGCACCGCGGGCGGGAAGCCGAGCTCGATGCGCTCGGCCAGCTCCCGGTCTGCGAATCCCGCCGCATCCCAGCGGATCAGCGCCTGGACAACGGGTATCGCGGCATCGGCGCCGACGATGACGGGACCGCCGGGGCGCACCAGGGCGGCGGCGCCCATCCAGCGCCGCAGCGTCTCCTCCCCCGCCCGGAGGTCGGCTCGGCCCAGCATGGCCCAGCCATCCAGCAGCAGCGCGGCGCCATAGCCGGCGTCGGCCACGGGCTCGGCCCCGGGCGTCGCGACGACGATGGACGGGCCGTCCGGCACGGAGTCGATCACCGCGTCGCCGCCGGACTGCCGCACGGTCGCGCCGGGGAAGGCCCGCCCGATCTCCTCGGCCGTGCGGGACGCGCCGATGACCCCGGCCCGCAGGTGATTCCGCCCGCAGGCCGGGCATTGCCAGTCGGTGGCGGGCCGCCCGCACCATCGGCACTGGATCGCGCTTCCGCCGGACGCGCCGGAGCCGCGCCCGGACAACGGCCCCGCGCAGTGCCGGCACCGGGCCGGCGTGCCGTCGAATCGGCAGGACAGTGCGAGCAGATGGCCCGAGCGCGGCACCTGCACGAGAACGGGCCGGCCCGCCGCCAGTGCCTCCCGTGCGGTGCGCCAGGCCAGGCTCGGCAGCCGGGCGGCCACGGCGCCGGGGTCGCGAGCCAGCTCCACATCGTCCCCGGTGGCGCGGATGCTGGGCGCCGCGGTGCGCAGCACGGCCCGGGACGCCGCGATCGGCTGGGCCCAGCCCGACGCGACCAGCATGGCCGTCTCCGCCGTTCGGGCGTGCCCGCCGATCAACAGCGCCGCGCCTTCGAGGGTCGAGCGCAGGGCCAGCACATCGCGCACATGCGGATAGGGCGAGCGCTGCTCGGCCAGCACGTCATCGCCGTCGTCCCAGATCGCGGCCAGGCCCAGGCTGCGTACCGGGGCGTAGGCCGCCGCACGGGTGCCCGCGACCACCTGCACATCGCCGCGCTTGACCGCCAGGAACCGCCGATAGCGCGCCGAGGGCCCTAGGCCCGCCGACAGGCAGACGTGCCGGCCCTTGCCCAGGGCGTGCGTGAGCGCGGCATCCAGGCGGGCCAGATCGCGGGCGTCGGGCACGACCAGGGTGGACCCGCGCCCGCCGCGCAGGGCAGCGGCGGCTGCATCGGCCATTCGCGCGGCCCAGTCCTCCCCGGGCAGCGCGCTCCACGCCGCCCGGGCCGCCTTGCCCTCGCGGACCGCGTCGAGGAACTGCCGGCCGTGCACGTAGCGGCCCCACCCGGCGCCGGTTTCGTCGTGGGGCTCCGGGAGCGGGTCGATGGGCGCCGGGGGCCGGGGGGCGGACTCGGCGCCGCCATGGCGCGGAGGCACCGCCAGCCGCACGACATCGACGAAACTGCCGGCATACCGGTCGGCCACGGCACGGCAGAGCCGGGAGGTCTCGATCGACAGCACCGCCTCGCCGACGGCGCGCTGGATCGGCAGCAGCGTGCCGCCGAACTGCGGGTCGCCGGCGCCGAGGGTCAGCACGTAGGCGTCGACCAGCCGCCCGGCGAACCGCACCCGCACCCGGGAGCCGACCTGGACGGCCTCGGCCAACTCGACCGGGACGGCATAGTCGAACGGCCGGTCGAGGTGGGCGAGCGGCACGTCGACCATGACCGACGCGACTGCGCCCAAAGCGACCGATCGTTGAGACGCATCAGCGTCCACGGACCGGGACGCAGTCGGTGAGGCTACGACGCGAGCTTGCGCAGCGCCTCGGCGTGCTCGGTGCGCTCCCAGGTGAACTCGGGCAGCTCGCGTCCGAAGTGGCCGTACGCGGCGGTCTTGGCGTAGATCGGACGCTTGAGGTCGAGCGCGGCGATGATCGCGGCCGGGCGGAGGTCGAAGGTGGCTAGAACGGCCTCGACGATCTTGTCCGGATCCGCGGTCTCGGTGCCGAATGTCTCGACGAAAAGCCCGATGGGCTCGGCCTTGCCGATCGCGTAGGCCACCTGCAGCTCGCAGCGGGTCGCGAGGCCCGCGGCCACGACATTCTTGGCCACCCAGCGCATCGCATACGCCGCCGACCGGTCCACCTTCGACGGGTCCTTGCCCGAGAACGCGCCGCCGCCGTGGCGGGCCATGCCGCCGTAGGTGTCGACAATGATCTTGCGGCCGGTGAGCCCGGCATCGCCCATGGGGCCGCCGATCTCGAAGCGGCCGGTCGGGTTGACCATGAGGCGGTAGTTCGAGGTGTCGATGCCGAGCGCCGCCAGCTCCGGGAGCACGACGTGCTCCTCGATATCGGGCTTGAGCAGGGTCTCGAGGTCGATGTCCGAGGCGTGCTGGCTGGATATGACGATGGTGTCCAGGCGCGCCGGCCGGCCGTCGATGTACTCGATGGTCACCTGGGTCTTGCCGTCCGGACGCAGGTACGGCACGACGCCCTGCTTGCGGACATTGCTGAGGCGCTGCGCCAGGCGGTGGGCCAGCGCGATCGGCAACGGCATCAGCTCCGGCGTCTCGTCGCAGGCGAAGCCGAACATCAGGCCCTGGTCGCCGGCGCCCTGCGCGGAGAATGCATCGGTCGAGCCGTCGACCCGCTCCTCGTAGGCGTGGTCGACACCCTGGGCGATGTCCGGGCTCTGCGCGCCGATCGCGACATTGACGCCGCAGGACGCGCCATCGAAGCCCTTCCGGGACGAGTCGTAGCCGATCGCCAGGATCGTGTCGCGCACGATCGTGGGGATGTCGGCCCACGCCTCGGTGGTCACCTCGCCCGCGACGTGCACCTGGCCGGTCGTGATCAGGGTCTCGACAGCCACGCGGCTCGACGGGTCCTTCGCGAGCAGGGCGTCCAGGATCGCGTCGCTGATCTGGTCGGCGATCTTGTCCGGGTGTCCCTCGGTGACGGATTCGGAGGTGAACAGTCGGCGGGTCACGGTGCTCCAGACAAGGTTCGACGGATGGGACGACATTGCACTATCCAGGCGGTTCGGCTGCTGCGCTCGGCCTGTGAGTCTAGGGCCTAGGGGGGACGGATATGCGGCGAACCGCCTCGTCCCACACCGCGGCCGCGAGCACGGTCTTGGGCCCGAGCGGCACATCGCGCGCCGGGCCGTCGGCGGAGAGGATCACTGCGGCATTGTCCGGGGTGCCGAACGCCTTGCCGTTGCCCACGGCGTTGACGACCAGCAGGTCGCAGCCCTTGCGGATCAGCTTGGCCCGCCCGTGCTCGAGCGGGTCGGCATCGGCGTCGCCGGTCTCGGCGGCGAAGCCCACGATGACCGGCGCGGACGGCTGAGCGGAGGACCGCCGCAGGGTGACCAGCTCGGCCAGGATGTCGGGGTTGGTGACCAGCTCGATCGGCGCGGGCCCCCGGCTTGGATCGCCGGTCTTCTTGATCTTGTACTGCGCGGCATCCACAGGCCGGAAGTCGGCGACTGCGGCGGCCATCACGACGATGTCGACGCCCGCCTCGATGGTGGCCAGGACGGCATCGCGCATCTGCAGGGCCGTCTCCACGGCGATGACGGCAGTCCCCGCCGGCGCCGGGAGCGAGACATTGGCCGCGATCAGCGTTACCTGGGCGCCGCGCGCCGCGGCAACCGACGCCAGCGCATAGCCCTGCAGGCCGGTCGAGCGATTGCCCAGGAACCGCACCGGGTCCAGCGGCTCGCGGGTGCCGCCGGCGGTGATCAGGACGTGCCGCCCGACCAGATCGGGCGGGAACGCATCGGGGGCAGCAAGCAGTGTCTGCGCCAGGAGGGCGATCTCGCCGGGATCCGGAAGCCGGCCCTTGCCGGTATCGGCGCCGGTGAGCCGCCCGATCGCCGGCTCCAGCACGATAACTCCACGGGCCCGGAGGGTGGCCACATTGGCCTGCGTCGCGGGGTGCTCCCACATCTCGGTGTGCATGGCCGGGGCGAACAGCACCGGGCAGCGCGCGGTCAGCAGCGTGTTCGTCAGCAGGTCGTCGGCCAGGCCGTGCGCGGCCTTGGCCAGCAGGTCGGCTGTGGCCGGGACGACCACCACGAGGTCGGCCCCGCGCCCGAGGGCGACGTGCGGGACGTCGTGGGCGTCGGTCCAGACCTCGGAGGACACCGGGTGATGCGACAGCGCCGCCCAGGTCGGGGCGCCGACGAACTTCAGCGCGGACTCCGTGGGCACGACGGTGACGTCGTGGCCGGACTCGACCAGCCGGCGGAGGACGTCGGCGGCCTTATAGGCGGCGACGCCGCCGGCCACGCCAAGCACGATGCGCGCCGTTGCGCTCGTCATGGGCGTCGGACTGGATCAGGCCGGGGTATCGGTGTCGGCGAACGGGTCCGCGTCGCCGTCGTCGGTCTCGACGCTGACAATCTCCAGGGACGGGGTGCCGAACGCATCCACGGCTGGGGCGTCGGCGGCGAACTCCTCGCCCTCGACCGGCTCGGCGCTGGGCCGGAAGTCGATGAGGTCGGCGTTGATCTCGCGCAGCGCGATCGACAGCGCCTTCTCCTGCGGAGCCGTCTCAACCAGGGGGCCGACGTACTCGAGCAGGCCCTCGCCGATCTGGCTGTAGTAGGCGTTGATCTGGCGGGCGCGCTTGGCTGCGACGATCACGAGGGCGTACTTGGACTGCGTGCGGTCCAGCAGCTCGTCGATCGGGGGGTTGGTGATGCCCTCGGGGGTCAGTGGCTGGGCGGTTCCGGACACCTGGGTACATCCTTAGCTCGCGCGGACCAGGGAGCGATCAGGGCCGATCAAGACCCGATCGAAGGCAGCGTCACGCCACCGGTCCATTGGCAGATTCGATCAAGCGTACCAATTCCTGCGCCGCATGCTCCACATCGTCATTGATCACGGTGCAATCGAACTCGTCCTGGGCGGCCAATTCGATGGTGGCCTGCGCCAGTCGCGACTTGATGACCTCCGGCGATTCGGTCCCGCGCCCGGCGAGTCGCGCCTCGAGCTCGGCCCAGGACGGCGGGGCGAGGAACACGAACTGGGCCTGCGGCATCGTGCCGCGCACTTGGCGCGCGCCGTGCAGCTCGATCTCCAGGAGCGTCGGGATGCCCTGTTCCAGTCGCTGCTCGACCGGCCCGCGCGGGGTCCCGTAGTAGTTGCCGGCGAACTGCGCGTACTCCAGGAGGTCGCCCCGCTCGACCAGCCGGGAGAACTCCGCGGTATCGACGAACCGGTACTGCACGCCGTCGGTCTCGCCCGGTCGCGGGGACCGGGTGGTCACCGAGACGGACACCCACACATGGGGGTAGCGGCGGCGCACGGCTGCGACCACCGTTCCCTTGCCGACGCCCGAGGGGCCGGACAGCACGGTCAAGCGTCCCGAGGTCGTCACGACCGGAAAGCTACCGGCTCCCGGCTAGGCTGCAATCGGGCTCTGGGGCCCGACACATCGCGGCGCGCGGCACCGGCGCCGCAGGGAAGAGGGAGACGGCATGGGCATCTTCGGCAGCTCGAAGGACGACTCCCGGGACAGCTCCCCCGCCAGCGGCAACTCCGACGCCCGGGCCGAGTCGCTCCCCCCGGCGCCGCCCGGGGGATCCGACCGCGTGCTTCAGCCGCTGACCAACGCGCTCATCACGCAGGCGCTCACAGCGATGGAGCTCAAGCACTTCACCGACAGCGACGGCGACGTCGGCGCGACCTGGGACGACTTCATCGTCTACTTCTTCCGCATGGGCGAGCAGGAGGAGATCCTCAACATCCGGGTGATCATCCACCGCAAGTTCCCGGTCGAGGATGTGCTGCGCCTGCAGGTCTTCTGCAATGACTGGAATCGCGACAAGCTCTGGCCCAAGGCCTACGTACGGGTCGCCGAGCAGGATGGGCGCCCGGTCGAGGCTCAGGTCATAGGCGAGGTCGTCACCGACCTGGAGTTCGGCGTCGCGCTGGTCCAGGTCCGTCAGCTGATCAGCTGCGCGGTGGGCACCGGCTCGTCGCTGGGCACCGCGCTCCAGGAGCTGGAGACCCTCTAGATCGACAGGGCCCGCTAAGTTCACCGCCATGACAGATATGAAGTTCCGCCGCCTCGGGACATCCGGCCTGGTCGTCTCCGCCGTGGGCCTAGGCACCAATAACTTCGGTATGAAGATCAGCCCCGATGAGGCCAAGGCGGTCACCGACGCCGCCATCGACGCCGGCATCACCCTGTTCGACACCGCCGACGTGTACGGCGCCTCCGAGGCCGTTCTCGGCGAGCTGCTCGAGGGCCGCCGCGAGGACGTCATCATCGCCACCAAGTGGGGCAGCCCGATGACCAAGCGCGGCGCCGACTCCAACGGCGAGGACTGGAACGCGCGCGGCGCGCGGCGCTACATCCGCCGGGCGGTCGAGGGGTCGCTTCGGCGCTTGCGCACGGACTACATCGACCTCTACCAGATGCACCGGCCCGATCCGCTGACGCCGATCGAGGAGACGCTGTCGGCACTCGATGACCTCGTGACCGAGGGCAAGGTGCGCTACCTGGGCCACTCCAACTTCAGCGGATTCCAGACCGCGCACGCCGAGTGGACGGCCCGCACGCGCGGCACCGAGCGCTTCATCAGCGCGCAGAACGAATACAGCCTCCTGAAGCGGACGAAGGTCGAGGACGACCTGACCCCGTCGCTGGTCGAGTATGGGATCGGGCTGCTGCCGTTCTTCCCGCTGGCCTCGGGGCTGCTCACCGGCAAGTACCGGCGCGGGGAGGCCCCGCCCCAGGGCAGCCGCATCCAGGCCTGGAAGCGCGAGGCCGCGCTCACCGACGCCGCCTTCGATGTGATCGAGAAGCTTGAGTCGTTCGCGGCCGAGCGGTCGGTGACCCTGCTGGATGTCGCGATGGGCGGGCTCGCCGCGCAGCCGTCGGTGTCCAGCGTGATCGCCGGTGCGACGACCCCCGAGCAGGTGCGGGCGAACGCGGCCGCCGGGCTGTGGAGCCCGACGGCCGAGGACCTCGCCACGATCGATGAGATCACCAAGGGCTGACCCGCCTCCAGGGTCAGCCCCGGGACGCCCCGGCCGTCAGTCGTGGCTCAGAGAGCGGCGACGGCCGGGATGACCTCGGACGAGAGAATCTCCAGCGGCGTGATCGTGGAGATATCGGCCACGCGGCCGTGGGCGACGTCGATGCCCAACTCGGCCAGGGTCCCCAGCTCGTCGATCGTCTTCTCGACATTTGCCCCGCCGGCCCCGACGTCGAAGCGGAAGGTCACTGTCTTCTCGATGGCGTCGTAGTCGGTGCCGAGCCGCTCGCAGTGCCCGCGCAGGACTTCGAGCTTGTGGGCGAGCTCCGGGCCGGCGAACAGATTGCAGGCCTGGGCGTACTGGGCGACCATCCGGAGGGTCTTCTGCTCCCCGCCGCCGCCGATCAGGATCGGCGGGTGCGGCCGCTGCAGCGACTGCGGGGAGTTCAGGGTTCGCCCGAGCCGATAATGCGCGCCCTCGAATGCGCTCTCGTCGCCGGACCACATTTGCATCGCGATCTTGAGGGTCTCCTCGAGGCGCTCGAAGCGCTCCTTGGTCGAGGGGAAGAACAGGCCCAGGCCCGCGGACTCCTCGCCGTTCCAGGCCGCCCCGATGCCGAGGATCGCCCGGCCGCCGGACAGCACGTCGAGGGTCGTCACGGCCTTCACCAGGAGGCCGGGGTCGCGGTAGGTGACGCCGGTGACCAGCGTCAGCAGCTTGACGTTCGTGGTGCAGGCCGCGAGGTAGCCCAATGCGGTGTAGGCCTCGAGCATGTCGTTCTCGGCCGGCCCGACGCCGCGGATCTGCCAGACGTGGTCCATCACGCTGAGGCGGTCGAAGCCGCCGGCATCGACGGTCCGGGCGATCGCGGCGAGGTCGGGGCCCAGCGCGGAAGGGCCGCCGGGCCAGGTGAAGTCAGGTATGTGCACGCCGAGTCTCATGGGCTGCACGCTAGCGCCGCCAGCCGACGCGATCCACAGACCCGCGTCATATCCACAGGCGCGCGCAGTCACCACTGTGCTGCCGTCGGGCATGCAACGATCGGTTCACAGGCGGGAAGGTCACGGGGCGCCATGGGCAAGGACGATGTCGAGGTACGGCTCAGGCAACTGGGCAACCGCCTCCGGGCGCTGCGACTCGAGCGCGGGCTGTCGCTGCTGGAGGTGGAGCGATTGTCCGGGGGTGCGCTCAAGGGCGTTGTCATCGGCTCGTACGAGCGCGGAGACCGGAATGTCACTGTCACCCGGCTGACCGAGATCGCGGCGATCTACGACATCGAGGTCTCGGACCTGCTATCGGATGCGGGCGGGCGTCGATCGGCCGGCAGTGTGGTCGAGGCGGCCCTGCACTCCGTCGGCATCGAGGCGCGGGTCACCGACTGGCATCACTCGGTCTCGGCGACCCGCGGGGTCACGATCCGCGTCGACACCGCCGATGCCCATCGACTGGCCGGCCTGCTCGCGCGTCCCGTCGCCGGGCCTCAGCGAGCGGCACCAGGCCCGGGAGTTCAGCATGAGGCCCGGGCCGCCAGCGCACTGCGGGCGACCCGGGCTCAATTCGCTTAGACCTATATCTAGGACAATCCGGTGTCAGATAGCTGGCAAGCCAGCTGGATCGCTGGTTAGCTGGTCGGCGCCGGCTGGGCTCCGGGGCGGAGCGGCAGGCCGTTGGCCAGTGGCTTGAAGGTGGCCTCGACCTTCTGGCGGAGGTCATCGAAGTTCCACGGGCCGTCGGACGTCACCTCGGCGATGGGCTCGGGGTTGTTGTACAGCGCCAGCGCGAACCCGGCCGAGTGCACTACCCGCCCGGACAGCCAGTCCGAGTACTCGCTGGCCATGTACTCCACGATCGGGGCGATGTTGTCCGGCGAGCGGTCCAGCGGGGCCTCGGCGGAATCGACGATGCCGGCCCCGGGACGACGCCGCTCGACCGGCACCGTGTCGGTGAGGCGGGTGGCAGCGCCGGGGCTGATGGCGTTGGCGGTGACGCCGTACCGCCCGAGGGCGTTGGCGAGGGAGTACGTGAGGCCGACGATGCCCATCTTGGCGGCCGCGTAGTTGGGCTGGCCGGCTGCGCCGTGCAGGCCCGAGACGGACGTGAAGTTCACGATCCGGTAGTGGCCCTCGGGGTTGCGCTGCTCGCGCCAATACGCCGAAGCCGGTCGGCAGGTTGTGTAGGTGCCCCGCATGTGGACGCGGACCACTGCGTCCCAGTCCTCCGGCGTCAGGTTGAAGATCATCCGGTCGCGGAGGATGCCCGCGACATTGACGACGATGTCCAGCTTGCCGAACTCCTTGACCGCGGTCTGGACGAGCTCCTCGCCCGTTGACGCCTCGGCGATATCGCCGCCGTTGCCGACCGCCTGCGCGCCGGTGCCGCGGATCTCCTCGGCGATGTCGTGCGCGGGACCGGAGTCCCCGCCGGTGCCGTCGGTGTTGGCCCCGAGGTCATTGATGACCAGCGAGGCGCCTTCGGCGGCGAACAGACGCGAGATGGATGCGCCGATCCCCCGCCCCCCGCCGGTGATGATCGCTACTCGACCGTCCAGTGTGCCCATGCGATGTGCTCCATTCCTCATTGAGCGGAGTTCCGCGATGACCTTCGCGAAGGCGGCGCCCGCGGGCGCGGATGCTTACCTAGGCGAACTACATGACACCAGCGAGGGTCGCCAGGCGCAATAGCCAGCCGAATCGACGCTCAGAACGGCGGATCGTCGCCGCCCGACAGAGGATCACTGCGGCCCAGCGAGGGACTCTGCGTCCAGTGGCGCGCCGGTTCCGGCCAGGGCAGACCGGTGCCGTTGACCGAACCGGGCGCGACGCCCTCCGGCAACCCGTGGAGTACCGCTATCGCGATTCCGGTGCCGGTGTCGCTGTCGCTGTCGGTGTCGGTGTCGGCATCGGCATCGGCTTCGGTGACGTTGCCGATGCAGGGAGTGGTCGAGATGTCGGTGTCGGCATCGGCATCGGCTTGGGTGTCGGTGTCGCTGTCGGTATCGGCTTGGGTGTCGTTGCCGATGCAGGGAGTGGTCGAGCTGTCGGTTGGGCGCACAGAGGTCAACTGCGCCAGAAGGGACCGAGCCGACCGCAGCAGCAGTTCGCGCGGCGGACCTTCGGGGTCCGGCACCGCGTTCGCGTCGGACTGCTCCAACCGCTCGATGACCTTGCGCACCCATCGCTGCAGGAACATCCCGTCCGGAATCGGCCGCGTCTCAGCCAGGCGGATCACCGAATTGCCATACGGGTCCGTCCAGATCACATCGCCGGTGTCCGGCACCAGCCTCGGTGTCCAGAGCCCGGCGGTCTTGGCCCGGTGATGGCGTTTGCACGGCCCGTGCAGATTCCAGAAGCTGGTCGGCCCACCGGGCCAGGAGATCTGATGGTCTATCTCGTTCAGGTACGACGGCCGGGAGCATCCAGGGAAGGTGCAGGTGCGATCGCGGGCGATGATCGTGTCGATCAGATCCTGGGGCGGCCGGTAGGACTGCGAGTCGGCGTGGATCACCAGCCCGTCTGGCCGGAGAATCAACCGTCGCAGGGTTCCGCTCGAATCAGCGGCCATCCGTCGGGCTGTCTCAGCCGCAATCGGTCCGTACCCGTCCAGGTCGGCCGGCTCGTCGTCGAGATCCAGGAGCGTCGACAGAGCCACAGTGACCTGAATCGTGGGACGGCGGCCGTGCCGCCGGGGCAGATCGTCGTCCGCCAGCCCAGCCGCCGCGAGTCCGATCAGCGCATCAAACCGATAGGCATCGATGGACTCGACCACCGGCGACTCCAGCACCGCCGGTTCCTCAGCGCTCTCGCCAGCCGCAGCGCTAGCGGTGGCGGTCGTAGCGCGACGCGCGTCTGCTGCGTCGCGCTTGCCCTTGGCTCCAAGCGCCTCGACGGCGGTCCACAGGAGGTGCACGTCCTCGGCCGGGCCCGTGACGCCCAGCGAGGCCATGCCATCCGGGAGCGCCTGCGGGCGCGACACACAGCGCAGCGACCGCGCTTGCTCGTAGGCCACCTCCGCCCCGGCGGGGTTGAGGGCCGCGACCCGGTGGTCCAGTTCGCGACCCAGCCGCCGACGAGTCATCTGCTCGGCGCGGGGCAGCACCTCGGCTTCGATGGCGACAGCGGCAGCGACGTCCAGGTCGCCCAGGCGATCCGCAATCAGCCGCGCCCGCGACTCCCCCAGGCGCCCGGCGGCCAACGCGGTACCAGTCGCGCTCAAGGGACCCGATTCGGCCAGGGCAGCCGCCTGACGCACCCGGTACCCGCCCACTGCCGTCGAGAGGCCGCAGGCCGCGGCATATGCATCGGCGCGCGAGGACTGCACCAGGGCGGCGAATTCGTCCGGCGACGTGCCGCCGAGGAAGCTGGACTCCGGGTGCACATGGGCCGGGATCGCGACCGGAAGGCCGCCCAACCGGGCGAGCACCTCGTTCTCCACAGACGCGTTGTAGCGCCTGACCCGCTCGAGCGCCGCGCCGACGAGGATGAGGTCGGCCTCAGGCAGCGACGCGATCGGCACGGCGCTCACCCACTGCGCCAAAGCCGGACCCGTGGGAATCGACGCCAACGCGCGCACCACTACCGAAGGCGTCACGTCGCCCTCGACGCCTGCATCCAGCAGCGCTTCCATTGGCCCAGTATCGAACATGCGTTCTATATTATCGTCAGCGGACTGCAATAGCAAGGATACGAGCCCGATGTGTAGCTATGTCATTGGTGTCGGCCTGCCGCGCTACGGTGTCCGCATGACATCGATGGACAGCCTCACGGTGCGCGTCATGCGAACCGAGGAGTTCGATGCGATGCGGGCGCTGGCTGTCGGCGCGTTCGGCGACGACGGCATCGGCGATCTGCTGGACGCGCTGCGCGAGTCGTGGGCGTGGTCGGACGAACTGTCCTTCGTCGCCGAGCACGACGGCGATCTCGTGGGCCAGGTGCTCTACACCGGGGCCTTCGTCGACGCGCCACTACGCGTCAGCACTGTGCTCGTGCTGAGCCCGATCGGGGTCCGGGCCGATCTCCAAGGGCGCGGGATCGGATCCACGCTGATGAGGCAGAGCCTCCGGATGCTCGCCGATCGGCCGGAGCCGGCGGTGTTCCTGGAGGGCCACCCGCGCTATTACCCGCGGTTCGGCTTCGAGCCGGCATCGAGCCTTGGCTTCACCGCGCCCTCGACCCGGATCCCGGACGAGGCATTCATGGCCTACCGGCTCCCCCGATTCGACCCTGGATTGAGCGGCGCTCTC
>JAOPVO010000073.1 GCA_025966155.1 Pseudonocardiales bacterium | reverse complement strand
CCGTGCCGCTGTTCCGTATGGACGGCAACGAGTCCGAGTACGTCGGCACGATCCTGGAGATCAGCCGAAGCGGCGGCCGCCTGGTGGCCAGCGGCCGCATCGCCGGCTACCGCGAGGGCGCCGTTCTAGGCGTCCATATGCACATCGACGCACAGGGCGTGCGCCCTAATGATCGCGGCGTCGACCCGCGGCGCATCCACGGCGGCGCGATCGTGGGGGCCCGGCTGATCGACACGCCCAACTGGGCCGCCGCGGTGATCATCGTCGGCGGCAGCATCGCCGCTGAGGCGACGCCATCCGGGGTGCGCGCCCTGCGCCCCGAGTACCCCATAGCCACTCCGCGCCTGCGGCTGCGCCCGTTGACCATGGACGACATCCCCGCGCTCCTGGAGTACCGCGGGCGCGCCGAGGTCTGCCGGTACCTGCCATTCGAGCCGATGGACGCCGACGTCCTGATCCAGCGCCTTGCCGGCGACATGGGCCGCCGGGCGATCGCCGCCGAGGGCGAGTCCCTGACGCTGGGCGTCGAGCTCGCCGAGAGCGGCCGGCTGATCGGCGATGTTGTCCTGTTCTACCGATCGGCCGAGCACGCCGGCGGCGAGCTCGGCTATGTGTTCCATCCCGATGTCGCCGGCCAGGGGTTCGCGACCGAGGCCTGCGCCGCGGTGCTGGACCTGGCCTTCGATCCTGGCCAGGGCCTGGCCCTGCATCGGGTGATCGCCCTCATGGACGCCCGGAACACCGACTCGGCGCGCCTCGCCACCCGGCTCGGCCTGCGGCAGGAGGCGCATCACCGCAGCGCCGAGCTGTTCAAGGGCGAATGGTCCGACCTGCTGATCTATGCAGTTCTGGCCGAGGAGCGGGCCGTTCTGCCCCAGGATCGGGCCGTTCTGCCCCAGGATCGGGCCGTTCTGGCCGAGGATCGGGCTACAGGCGGACCAGCTCGTTGAGCAGCGCGCGAGTGCGCGCGCGGCTGCCCGAGCGGTCGGCGCCAACAGTGAACGGCGCGGCCCAGACATCGGTCGCGCCGGCCTCGAAGAGCTCCTCGATCTGCGCCGTCACCGAGGCCTCGTTGCCGACGATCGCGGCGTCGCCCGGCCCGGCCAGGCCGCCGTGGTCCAGCAGCCGGCGGTAGTTGGGCAGAATTCCATAGTTGACGAACTGCGTCGCGGCCAGCGTGCGGGCCTCGGCGACGTCGTCGTGCACAGCCACCGGAAGGCCGACGACGATGCGCGGCTCCGGCCGCCCGGCGTTGGCTGCGGCCTTGCGCAGCCGAGGGGCGACGTGGTCGCGGATCGCGACGGCGTTTCCCATCCAGGTGATCGTGCCGGCAGTGTGCTGACCGGCGACCCGCAACAGGCGCGGGGCCAGCGCGGCCACCAGCAGCGGCACGTTGATCTCGCCCAGCAGGGCCGATGCCGCCGCCTCCACGCGGTACTCCTCGCCGGCGAAGGTCACCGGCTCCCCGCGCAGCAGCGGGGCGAGGATCTGCACGTACTCCTCGGTGTGCCGCCCGGGCGTCGCGTAGCTGAGCCCCAGGCCGCCCTCGACCATCGGGGCATGCGCCGGGCCGATGCCGAGCGTGAACCGCCCGGGCGCCCCGATCGCCGCGGCCACCGAGGCCGCGCGATTGGCCTGGAGCACCGGGTGGGCCGGGTAGCTCTGCAGGACGGCCGTGCCCAGCTCGATGCTCGATGTCGCGCGCCCGGCGATGGCCATCGCCACCAGCGGATCGCCCTGCAGCGCGCTGGTGTACCAGAGGCTGGTGAATCCATCTGCCTCTGCCTGCTGCGCCTGCGCGACGATCCGATCGACATTCGGGCCCAGCCCAGATAGTCCGATTCTCATGATCGTCGAGGCTACGTGCGGGCGTGCTTGGCTGCGTGCTCGGGGCCGCCGCGCCCGGCCTCGGCCTCGACCTCGGCTTCCATCGCCTCGACCGAGGCGATGGCGCTGACACTCTCGGCGACGTGGCGCGCGATGCGCTCCACAGCTGGACCGGCGGAGTCGTCGAGGCCGTCCGGCGCCGCCAGGAGCTTCGCCCGCTGCGCCTCGGCGAAGGCGCGCTGCCCGACGTAGGCGGCGAACACCCCGATGGCGTTCAGCACCAGCAGCACGATGATCGCGCGCACATAGCCATGCCGGAGCTGGTCTATGGCGTCGCTGCCCGAGAGCGCGTGCGCGTTGCCGGCGAAGACCGCGGCCTTGAGGTTGGCCGGCAGCGAGCTGGTCAGCAGCGCGAGGGAGATGGCGGTGGAGAGCAGGCCGCCGGCGGACATCAGCATCATGCGGACGGCGTTGACGACGCCGATCCGCGCGCGCGGCACCTCCTGCATGATCGCCGTGGTGTTGGCGGGGGTGAACACGCCGCCCCCGATGCCGGCGATCACGAATCCAATGAGGATGACCGGGTAGGGCAGGCCCTCGCCGAACCCGAAGAGCAGGACGACAACACCCATCCCGGACACCGCCGCCGCCACTGTGGCGATGGCCTGCTGGGTGCCCCAACGGCTGATGCGGCCCATGCACAGCCCGGCGAGGGTCGTGGCCAGCGGCAGCGGCAGCACCTTGAAGGCGGCCTCAAGCGTGCTGTTGCCCTCGACGGCCTGGAAGTAGAGGCCGCCGATGAGGACCACGGCCATCCGGGCCATATTGCCGAACAGCATCGCCGCGTTCGAGGCCGCCACGGACACCTGCTTGAACAGCTGGAGGTCGACCAGCGGCGATTTGGTCCGCGTCTCGACGACGACGAATACCGGCAGGCCGATCACGAACACCGCAATGCCGCTCAGCACCAGCGGGTTGGTGAAGCCGACCGTCTGGAGCTTCGACAGCGCAACCAGCATCCCGCTCAGCACAGCCGCGACGAGGAACACCCCCGGGACGTCCAGGCGGCCCCTCTCGCCGATCGTGGGCATCGGGCGCAGCGTGCGCAGGGCCCACACCAGGCAGACCAGGCCGAACGGGGCCTGGAACCAGAACAGCCAGCGCCACCCGAGGGTGTCGGCCAGCACGGCGCCGATGGGCGGCCCGGCCAGCGACGCCGAGGCCAGCGCCGACATATAGATGCCCATGGACTTGCTGAGGCGCTCGGGGGGCGTGCTGACGGTCAGCATCGCGGCCATGACGGCCAGCAGCATCGCCGTCCCGCCGGCCTGGATCATCCGAACGACGGTCAGGAACATGATGTTCGGCGCCAGGCCGGCGAGCGCGCTGGTGACCGTCATCAGGACCAGGCCGCTTAGGAAGATCGGCACCCGCCCGAACATGTCGGCGAGGCGCCCGAACATGATGATCAGCGACGTGCTGGTGAGCATCGCGCCCAGCAGCAGCCAGCTGGCGGCGGTCGCGGACGCGTTGAAATGGCGGACCACAACCGGGAACGACACATTGAGGACGCCGCCGGACAGCGCCGAGATGATCAGCGTCGTCGACAGCAGCGCGAGCATGTTTCGGGAGTAGCGCTCCTCCGCCTCGGGCCCCTCGCCGAAATCGCGCTTGCGCAGGAGCCCCGTCGTCCGCTCAGCCGTCGATGTCATAGCGATCCAATCCGGGGGTCCACAGGGATCGAGCGCATGCGGCGCCCCTTTGCGCTAGGTGGTTCGGTCGCGGCGACGGCCCGTGCTTGGGTAGTGCCCTCACAAAGAGTTGTACTGAGTACGCAATCCCAACGCAAGGGCAGCGCGTTGGTCCTAGGCCGCAGGCACCCGCAGGATCAGCGCATCGCCCTGGCCGCCGCCGCCGCACAGAGCCGCGGCGCCGATCCCGCCCCCGCGGCGACGGAGCTCCAGCGCCAGTGTCAGGGCCAGCCGCGCGCCGGACATCCCGATCGGGTGGCCCAGGGCGATGGCCCCGCCGTTGACGTTGACGCGGTCGGCGTCCAGGCCGAGGTCGGCCATCGAGTGCAGCCCCACCGCGGCGAAGGCCTCGTTGATCTCGACCAGATCCAGATCGGCCGGGGCGAGGCCGTCCTTGCGCAGCGCGTCGAGGATGGCCCGCGACGGCTGGGAGTGCAGCGTGTTGTCCGGGCCGGCCACATTGCCGTGCGCGCCGATCTCGGCGATCCAGCTCAGGCCCAGCTCCTGCGCCTTGGCCTTCGACATGACCACGACCGCGGCGGCGCCGTCGGAGATCGGCGAGGCCGTCCCGGCGGTGATCGTGCCGCCTGCCCCGAACGCCGGGCGCAGCCGCCCCAGGGACTCCGCGGTCGTATCGGGCCGGATGCCCTCGTCGTCGCGGACCTCCAGCGGATCGCCGCTGCGCTGCGGGATCAGCACGGGCACGATCTCCTCGGCGAACACCCCGTTCTTCTGGGCCGCGGCGGCCCGCTGGTGGGACTGCGCGCCGAACTCGTCCTGCGCGGCGCGGGAGATCCCGAGCGCGGTCGTGCCGGTGTCGGTCATCGCTCCCATCGAGATGTGCTCGAACGCATCGGTGAGCCCGTCGTGGGCCATCGAGTCGAGCACCTCGAGCGAGCCGTACTTGTAGCCCGCGCGCGATCCCGGAAGCAGGTGCGGGGCATTGGTCATCGATTCCATGCCGCCGGCGACGATGACGTCGAACTCCCCGAGGCGGATGAGCTGGTCGGCCAGGGCAATGGCATCGAGGCCGGACAGGCAGACCTTGTTGATGGTCAGCGCGGGCACCGTCATCGGGATGCCGGCCGCAACCGCGGCCTGTCGGGCGGTGATCTGCCCGGCCCCGGCCTGCAGGACGTGGCCCATGATCACGTACTGGACCTGGTCCGGGGCGACGCCGGCCCGCTGCAGCGCACCGGCGATCGCCACCCCGCCGAGGTCGACCGCCGTGCGGTCCTTGAGCGCGCCCTGCAGCTTGCCCATCGGCGTCCGGGCGCCGTGCACGATCACGCTGGTCGTCTTGTCTGCCATCGCTATCTCCGATTTCAGGCGGGGCCGCTGGGCGGCCTACCGGGTGGGAGCTGGGCCGTGAGCGGGGCTGAGGCCGCAGGCGGCGCAGAGCCCCTGCAACTCCACAGTGTGCTCGACCTGCACGAATCCTGCGTCATGCGCGACCTTCTCGGCCCACCGCTCCACGGCCAGGCCCTCGATCTGCACCGCGAGCCCGCAGCCGCGGCAGACCAGGTGGTGATGGTGCCGGCTGTCCTGGCCGCACAGCCGGTACAGCGATTCCCCGGCATCGGTGCGCACCATGTCGGCGTCGCCGGACTCGCTCAGGGCCTGGAGATGGCGGTAGACCGTCGACAGCCCCACGCCCTCGCCCTTGGCCCGGAGCTCGGAGAAGACGTCCTGCGCGCTGCGGAAGGTGTCGATTCGGCCCAGCTGCTCGCGAACGACGCTGCGCTGACGAGTCATGCGCACGGTGGGGGCGGCAGCCATGATGGGTCCTTCGCAGCCGGTGACAATCGGAGGCTTAATGATAACCGTTGATTCCCGATATCGGGCGGCTGTCCCCGGCGCAGCCCATCGATGGCGGGTACGTTCCGGCGATGGCAACTGATCCCTCGTCCCTGGGGCCGCAGGCCCGGCAATTCCTCACGGCGCGCGGGCTGGCCTCGCTGACGCTGCTGCGCCGCGACGGGTCGCCGCACGTGACGCCGGTCGGCTTCACCTGGGACCCGGACGCCTTCGTGGCGCGGGTGATCTGCGATGGCGGCAGCGTCAAGGCGAAGCTCGCCGCCGCCGGCGCGCACGCCTCGATCTGCCAGGTCGACGGCGTCGCCTGGCTCACCTTCGAGGGGACGCCCTCGGTCAGTGGGGAGCCCGCGCGCGTCGACGACGCGGTGCGCCGATACTCCGAGCGCTATCGCGTGCCGCGGGCGAACCCGAACCGAGTGGTGATCGAGATCGCCGTTGCGCGGGTTCTCGGTCCAACGTCGTTCCTCCTGGGGTAGCGCCGATCGAGCCGGCGCCGTCGGGCCGGCCGACCAGGCCGGCCACGATCGCGAAGACCGACAGCACGGCCATGACCGCGAAGGCCAGCAGGTAGCCACGGCCCAGCTGATCCACCGCGCCCGACCCGAGCTCGCTGACCGAGCCGGAGAAGACCGCGCGCTGGATCTCGGGCGGGAGCGGGGCAGTCAGCAGCGTCAGCCCGAGCGCCGTCCCGGCCAGCCAGGCCGAGTTCTGCACGGTGAGGCGCACGGCGTTGATCCGCCCGAGCTGGTCCGGCGCCGCGCTCTGGAGGCTCGCGGCGGCATTGGCCGGCGCGAAGATCCCCGAGCCGATGCCGATGACCACGAGACCCAAGGCGAGGAACGCGTACGGGCTGGTTCGGGAAGTGCCGATCATCAGCAGCACCAGGCCGGCCGTCGTTGCCGCCGCGCCCAGGGCCGCCACTGCATCGGCCTCCATCCTGCGGGTGAGGAGGCCCACCGACAGCGATGAGACGACCTTCGCGATGGCCAGCGGCAGGACCAGGAGCCCCGCCTCCAGCGCCGTGCTGTCCTCGACGGCCTGGAAATAAAGCGCGATGAGAATGACCACCGCGCTGGTTGCCGTCGCGTTGATCATCCCGGCGCCGATCGCCAGGGAGAACTGCCGGTTACGGAACACGGTGAGGTCCAGCAGCGGGTCGGTTCCGCGGTGCTGGGTCCAGAGGAACAGCGGCACGAAGATCACCGCGAAGCTGCCGCCGATGGCCACGAGCGGGCTGGACCAGCCCTCGGTGCTCACCGCGGATAGCGCGATGATGAATCCGCCGAGGCCGAGGATCAGCAGGATGTTGCCGCGCAGATCGAAGCGGCTGGGCCCCCGCGTCGCGGGCATCGGGCGCAGGACGAACGCGCCGAGCACCAGGCAGGCCAGCCCCAGCGGCACGTTGAACCAGAACACCCAGCGCCACCCGAACGAGGTGACCAGCGCGCCGCCGACGGTCGGGCCGAGCAGGGACGCCACCGAGAAGCCGGCCATGTAGATACCAAGCGATCGACCGAGCATGCGCGCGGGGAACACGGAGCTGACGATCACGGCGCTGTTGGCCAGCAGCATCGCCTCGGCCACCGCCTGCACCACCTGAAGGCCGAGCAGCACCCACACATTGGGCGCGAGTCCCAGTAGCAGGCTGGTGAGGGTGAACAGCCCGAGGCCCCAGAGGTACATCAGCCGCCGGCCGATCCGGTCGGCGAGCCATCCGCAGGCGAGCATGACGCAGGTCGAGGCGAGCCCGAAGACCAGGACCATCCAGCTGGCGACGGTGCTCGAGGCGTCGAAGTGCCGCACGACATCGGGCAGCGCGATCGTCAGCGTGCTGCCGTTCAGCGACACCAGCGTGCTGGCCATCGTGACGACCGTCAGCGCCAGCCAGGCGTAGCGCAGGTCGTACCCGTCATCACCCGCCCGTTGCGTCTTGCTCACGGGACGGCCTCGTCTCTGCTCGGGAATCGCCGCTCGACTCTGAGCAGCGGGCCGAGGCTACTGCAAAAAGCTAGCGATAGAGGCCAGGCATCGGCCTATCCGCACGGCCTCGCGCATCGTCTGGCGTCAGTACTCGGCGCCGGTGCAGAGCTCGTGGATCGCCTGCATCTGGCGCCTCGCACCCAGCAGGACCGTGCCGTCGACGAACTCGATGACGGCGTTGGAGTCGAAGGGCGCCCACCACAGGCGGGCCCGCCGGTGGCGGGCGTAGTCGAAGCGCAGAACCCTGGCGTGCTGGGCGTCCTCGGTCGCCTGCGCCCGGTCGGCGACGAACAGGACGCTGGCGGAGCCGGCATAGATCCAGCCGCGCGGGTTGGCCGGGTGGTCGGGCTGGACCAGCTCCCCCGCCGTCCGCGCCCGGACCGGGCCGATCTCGCGCAGCGCGAACAGATCGCGCCCCAGCGCATCGACGAGGTCCACTTCGTGCATGGCCCCGACTGTGCCTCAGGCAACTGCCCACGGACCCCGGATGCCGCAGAGTTCGCAGGCTGTTCATCTGCGCC
>JAOPVO010000066.1 GCA_025966155.1 Pseudonocardiales bacterium | reverse complement strand
GCGAGGTCCGCTGTCTGGCGTGCGTCGTACCCGGCTTCCCTCAGGACGTCGGCGGTGTGCTCACCCACGCCTGGAACAAGCTTCGCGCCGGTACGTCCGCTCCGGCTGAAGACGGCGTATCGGCCGGCACCGCACAGGAAATGCCCTTCGTCCGCCGACGGGGTGACGTGGACGAACTCCGCCGCGCGCAGTCGCGGGTCGCGGATCACCTCGCTGATCTTGCGAACGGGGACGGCAGCCAAGCCTGCGGCGTTCAGCGCCGCGACAGCATCGGTGCCGCTTCGCCCGCAGAGGGCATCGGAAATCGCGCTGGTCGGGTCGGCCTCCAACGTTGGCCGGTCCAGCCCCAATGCTGTCGCGGCTGCACGGGCGCCGTCGACGCCAGGTCCGGCTTGAATGCGGATCCAACCATCGGCGACCTCGTACATTCGGTCGTAGGGTGAGTCGCCGCGGAAGTCTGGTCCGCCAATGCGAGATGGCGGGCGATTCGCGTAGTCGACGATCTCACCCGCTTGCAGATAGGCCGATGTCAGCAAGAGCCCATCCCATATCCGCTGACCTTCGCCGGTACGGGCCCTGTGGAGCAGTCCGAGTGTTATTCCCAATGCCGAGAAGGCAGCGCTGTTCATGTCGCAAAGCGCTACTGAGTTGATAACGGGGTCGCCGCTCCCGCCCTCCGCAGTCATCATCCCCGACATCCCTTGGATGACATAGTCGACGCCGCCCTTCGCGCCGAGGGGGCCGCCCTCGCCATAGGCGGATAAGGACAGCGTCACGATGTTCGGCTTGATAGCCCGCAAGGCGCCGTCGTCGATGTTGAGCTTCTTGGTGACTCCGGGCCGGAGGCCGTCGATGAACGCGTCGGCCTGCTTGACCGCATTGTGGAATACCTCCTGGCCGCGCGGGTCCTGGAGGTTGATCGCGAGGCTGCGCATGCCCCGGTTCCCCGTGTAGCCGGAAACACGGAAAGCGTCGCCGGTCACCGGCTCCACCTTCACGACGTCTGCCCCCAGCTCGCTCAGCAGGCTGCCGGCGTAGGGACTGGCAACGAACGTTCCGGTATCCAGAATCGAGTACCCAGTCAGCGGACCCGGCCGAATCGGCGGACGTGACGCTCCATCCGGCTGAGCCGGCCACGCCGGGATATCGCGGTCGTGTTGACCCAGCATCGGCGCTGGGCCACGCACCCGCCCTGGGGTGCCTTCGAGCTTGACCGGAATGCCTGGCATCACCACGCGTCCGCGCTCTGGATCCTCTACCTCAACACGCATATCGACTGCCCGTACCTGCGGATGATCCAGCCAATCCTGCCGCTCCAGTAATGGACCCACTGGAATGCCCAGCTTGTCGAGAATCTCCACCCACTCATCCCGCGGCCGGGCGAGGAAAGCGTCGGCGATCTTCTTCTGCGCCCAGTCGATATTGTCTGGATGGACCAAGCCGGCAACGCTCCCGCCCATCCGAGGTTCCGCGAGCATCTCCGTCAGGCCCAGGGCAGCAAGAAGTTGGGTCTCGAATTTGACCCCCAAGGCTCCGGAGGCGAGCCATTTGCCATCGGCGGCAATCATGCGGGTGTACGTGGGATGGCGACCGCCCGGGCCGGTCCCGGTGCCGACGTCGGGGCTGTCGGCGTCGATCATGAGCGACGCCCCGAGGAGATGCTGCACCGCGTTGGTCCCATTGACGTAGACCAGCTGCCCAGCGCCCGAGCCCTCACGCTCCACAAGCGCCGCGATGGTGCATACCGTGGCCCAGAGCCCGTGCGCGTACAGGAGCGTCGGGTACACCGAGTCGATCGGATCACCGCTCGTCGAGGACTGCCGCCACGACTGCCCCCCTATCGCCGCGAGCAGCTCCGCCGACTCGTGCCCACCTGCCCAAGGTGTATAGCCATTGAGGTAAGGCGGCATGACGGCCACCACCAACCGGCCATGTCGCATCGCGAGGTCGTCGAGATCGAGCTGGAACTGCGACAGCTGGGCTCCGCCGTTCGTGATCAAGACATCGGCGCCGGCGATCTGATCCTTCAGCCACCGGACCCCCGCGTCATCCCCCGGGTCGACCACCACGCTCTTCTTGCCGCGGTTCCACACAGCGAAGCCCGCCGTCGCTCGAGCAGGATCCCCGGCGGGGGGCTCGATCTTGACCACCTCGGCGCCGAAGTCAGCGCAGAACATCCCCACGATCGGCCCTGCTATACCGGTGCTCAAGTCGATGACGCGGAAATCTCGCAGCGCATCCATGCTGACCCTCCCTCAAAGTCCGCGGCCACCTTCGTTGGTGACTCGGGTCTCCCTCGGCACCCAGCTCCCGTGTCGCTACCTCCACGACGGACTCGAGCGGATTCGACTGGACGGAGCGCCCACACGCGGGGTAGTTCATGCCGATCTCCACGCTACTGGCGGCTTGGCGGCTTGGAGTCCAGCCACACGTCGTCCATCCTTGGACGCTCGTATCGGCCCGTGAGGTAATAGTTGTGCACATACGTCTGCTGAGCCGAGTAGCGGCCGAACTGGTAACCCATGATCGGGTCGGAAACTTTATCTACGAGGTAGCTATTGATCTCCTGCAGTTTGGCGATGCGCTCATCGTCATCGAGGATGCCGCGCTGCTCGGTCGCATGGCGTCCAAGGACGAGGGGCGTCCCCGAATGGCCCTCGTCCATGCTGCGACGGCTCGCTAGTTCGGGTTGATGCTGAAGAAAAGCTGGTCGTAGTAGTTGGGGTGGGTGACCCCGAAGCTCAGTTCCACGAACACGCGGTCGGTGTACGTTCCCGTCCACTTCGTGTACTTGCCGGTCCCCCCGACGATCATCCCGTCGCCGCCACCGGCGACGACGATTCCGGGATCGGCGCCGATGTGCGTCGGCGGCCTGGCCGATGGGTCCAGGGCCGCACCTAGCGTTCCGTTCTCTCCGGAGTCGACGTAGATGTCTCCGCTCTTGAGCTGGAACCAGATGAACTCACCGAAGGCAAGCGCTCCGGCCGGATCGAAGTTCTTCGTCCACACGTAGATCGTGCCCTCGGCCTTGTTCGTGGACGGATCCGCAACGGGCAACGACACCGAGGGGACACACGTCGAGTTGCACCACAAGGTGAACGCCGGCGTGCTTGGCGCGGCATGTGTGTTGGGCACCGCAGGGCCGTTATAGAGCAGGACGACGTTCTGCGGAGTTGCGCTGCCCGATGCGATGCCGACGTTACTCAGCGATAGCAACGCACCAGCCGAAAGTATTGCTAAACCAGCTATGAATCGAAGCTTCACGATGCACTCTCCTTGGTACGAGAAGGTGAAAGACGACTGGGACCCTGTGCATCCCTGCGCCCCTCGGAGAGCGCGCCCCGCCAGCGAGCCTTCTCGGGTTGCGGGCCGAGGTCAATGGCCCGATCAAACGCAGACGTTGCGACTCTCGTCTGGGTTCCGCAGTCAATGCGAGGTAGCAACATGAAGCGTCCTCCCATTGCACGACCAGGCCCATTCGGTGCTCCTTCCTGGATGCGACCCGCTCAGGGACGGCTCAGACGATCTCGACGCCCGACGTCGCGAGGTTCATCAACTGGAGCTGTGGGTAGTCGCCTCCCGCGCGCCAGTAGCGACCCGCATATAGAGGCGGAGGCTCGCAACAGCCGGGATCGTGACCACAGACGCCATAACCCCACAGCCGTCGATCACATCAGTGAGCGCATCCAGAGAGCGCGCCGACGCCGTCCGCGTCGCGCCGAGATCCATGTTGACGAACACGGAGGCCGCTGCGATGGCGTACGACCCGAGCATCTACCGGGGCTCGGCCGCGCACTACCGAATTGGCCGCCCGCCCTACGCGCCGCAGCTGGACGATGCCCTTCGTGAGGCGGCCGCTCTCGATGGCGCCGGGCGGTTGCTGGACGTTGGCTGCGGGCCCGGCACCCTGATCCTCCGATTGGCGAGGTACTTCCACGAGGCGGTCGGCGTGGATCCCGACGGGGACATGCTGCTAGAGGCGCGCGCCGCCGCCGATGCCGCAGATCCCGCCAATGTGCGCTGGGTTCAAGCGGTTGCGGAGGACCTGCCGCTCGCCGCGCCGGGACCCTACCGGCTCGTGACGTTCGGGCAGTCCTTTCACTGGACCGACGAGTCCCGCGTGGCCGAAGCGGTCTACGACATGCTCGAGCCAGGCGGGATGATGGCACTCGTCGGCCACGCTGCCGCCGGGCGCCCGGTGCCGCGGAACCCAGGCGCGCCTCCGATACCGCATGCGGAGCTGGAGGCGCTGGTCACCAGGTTCCTGGGGTCGACACGCAGAGCCGGCCTCGGCACGGCGGCGCTCAGAACCCGCACGGCCCAGGACCTGCTGTCGGACACACGCTTCGGCCAGGCTGAAGTTGTAGTCGTTCCGGGCATCCCCGACCTGATCCGCGATAGCGACAGCATCGTCGCGGGATACCTCTCCATGTCGTGGTCGGCCCCGCACCTGTACGGCAGCCGCCTGCATCAGTTCACCGATCAGGCGCACCAGATACTGGACTCCGCCGACCCTGACGGGATGTTCTGGGACTGGGCAGGCGACACCGAGATCGTAGTGGCGAGAAGGCGCAATGGCGTTGCGGCTGAAGGACCGACGTAGAGCCGAGCACCGCCGGGCCCCAATCGCCCAGCGGAGCAGAGGCTGCTTGCTGCTGTAGATGCCGACGTGCGCCAGATCGCTACCGAGCACTCACCGCCATGACACTCGACGCCTGATGCGCCCTCCCGCTACAGAGCTCAGGCGCTGCGAAATGAGCGCAAAGCGATGTCGTGAACCAAGACACCCGATCTCCGCCAGAGGTGGCACCAACCGGGACTCGCTGGTAGCCACGTTGGTAGTCACACGAAAAACCGGTGACGACTCGACACCACTCAAGCCGCCAGATCGCAGGCTGGGCACCGAGGTCATTGATGACCAGCAGCGCGCCTTCACCGTCGAAAATCCTCGAGATCGATTTGCGCATCCCGCGCCCTCCCCCGGTGACGATCGCTACTCGCCCATCCAGTAGTCCTATAGTCGCCTCACCTTTCTTGTCGGGGTGGTCCCGCACCGGCGGGCCGCGGCGCGCAGCTCCAGCCCTGCGTGGCACCGCATCCTTTGGAGACTATGCAGCCACACCCCCTGCGTTGGGCGCAGGAGGCGGCACACGCGAAAGGGTGGGGCAAGCCGTCGACGACCCAACCCAACTT
>JAOPVO010000063.1 GCA_025966155.1 Pseudonocardiales bacterium | reverse complement strand
AGACGATTGATTCCGTCCAAGTGGAGCGCAGTGGAGCGGCGTTCAGGCAGTTCATTCGCCGGGCAGACGATCGATATCGGCGATTGCGTGACGATCGGCATCTGGGGCAGCAAGCTGTACCGGGTCGTCCAGTCGGTGGGAACCGGGCACGCTCAATCAGGCCGCTGGCTGACTATTGAGCGAATCGGGAGCTCTCGGGATCCCGGACCAACACGGGCCGTGGTGGAGGAGTCGATGCTTGTCCCGCTGGGGCAGCATGCCGGTCTCATGCAGCGGGTGCGCGCGGACGCGCCGCGCCCTTGCCCGTCGTGCGGCGACCTGAGGGCGCCGTCACCGAGATGGACATGTCCGGATTGCGGTGTAGCGATCTAGATGGACGGACTTCTCACTGCAGCAGCGCAGGAACCGAACCGGCCTCGCTGCTGTAACTTGACGGTCAGTCGTCGGCCGAGACCGCGCCTCCGACCCTGGGACTGTGTTGGCGTTCCGGGCCCATTCCTTCAGCCTGAGGCTGCAGGAGCGGTCTGCACGCGCTCTCGCCCGACCGCACCCGCGGCTAGGAGCACGCGATGCGCGGTCATGAGCATGACGACCCGATGACGGAGGCAACAGCCGAGCTGGCGCGGATTGTGCTGTCCGAGCAGCCTCTCGAGCAGATGATGCTCCGCATCTCGACTCTCACGAAGCAGGTCCTGCCCGGCGCAACCGAGGTGTCTGTCACCTTGCTGGGCGACGGGCGGCCCTTCACCGTCGCGCTGACCGGGCCCTTGGCGCTGGACCTTGATGAGCGGCAATACGAGGCGGGCCATGGCCCGTGCCTCCACGCCGCCCGCACCGGCTCGGAGTGCCACGTCCCCAATATGGCCGTCGAGACTCGCTGGCCGTCGTACTCCGCCGGAGCGCTGGAGGCGGGAATCCTAAGCTCGCTATCTATACCGTTGTCGGCGCGGCAGGCCAGGATCGGCGCGCTGAACATCTATGGCGCACAGCCGATGGCCTTCGATGAGCCATCCACGGACATCGCCCGCACCTTCGCCGCCCACGCCGCGATTGCGATGGGAAGTGCCCGGCTCATGGAAGCCTCAACGCCGCTCGCGCCGACGATGAAGGCGGCCATGCAGTCCCGGGCAATCGTCGAGCAGGCCCGGGGCATCCTCATGGTGCTGCGCCGAGTCGACGCTGACGAGGCCGCACGCATCCTGCAGGAGCTCGCCACGTCATCGTGCCGCCCGGCGCGCGACGTCGCCCAGGGCATCATCGACAACGCAGGATCCTGAACGGCGAACATGAGACTCAGCTGTCAGGGTCGCTACTGGCCGTTGCCCCGCCGGGAAGCCGGCAGGTCCGCTTGCCGCTGCGCGACGACATCGTCCAGCGACCGTGCTGCGCGGTAGTGGCCGCGAGTCCGTAGATTGCGCGCAGACGACTTCAGCGACTCGATCAGCGCCGTGGTCTCGAACGTCGTCCGCTCGTTCACCTGGTGGTCATATCGCCGGTGAATAGCCATTCGGTGGACGTGAGGCGGAGCAGCCGCGTGACGGCCTGGGAGGGATCGCGCACGACGAGCCCGCAGCCATGGGATGCGCATACCCGGCGCGCGGAGATCATGGCGCCGAGCGCGGTGGAGTCCAGGAAAATCACCCTGGACATGTCGAGCGCCACCGTCCTGACCCCGTCCATTGACGCGACGCGGGCTACGCCGTCGACGATGGACTGCTTGTTCGCAAGATCCAGCTCGCCGGCGAGGTGGATGGTCGCGGTACCCGTTCCAGTGTCGTACTTGAGCATCAAGCTTCATCTCGCTGGCGTTCCAGCCGAGGCCATCGCCGGTGTCTGCAGCGTGGCGTCCTCGGCTGTGGCCGGTTGTTCGCGGCCTCGATTGCTCGCACATTACCCGTCGGGCGGGTGCTCTTCAAGGCCGCGCGGGTGCGCGGCCGGCTGTCTGGGTAGCGCGGACATGCCCGCACTGTGCGCGGCAGGGACCTACGTCGACAATCGCGGGAGGCATCGGCAATGAATTCGGACTCCGGCTCGACCCCGGAGGGCGCGAGCGCGCTCACCCAGGCCTACCGCCGGCTCGGCACGATGGTCCTGGTCGACCGCAAGCTCGTTGATGTCTTGACGGAGATCGTCGAGACCGCGCGCGATTTGGTGCCGGGCGCAGTGTCGGTATCCGTCACTCTGATCGAGGGCCAATACCTGCACACCGCCGCGCATTCCGGGGAGCTATCGCTTCTGCTGGACGAGCGGCAGTACCGGATCGGATACGGGCCGTGCCTCGATGCGTCCCGGTCCGGCACCGAGCTGCACGTGCGGGACATGGCCCATGAGACGCGCTGGCCGGAGTACACGCCAGGGGCCGCAGCGGCCGGGGCGGCGTCGTCGCTGAGCATCCCCTTGCCCGTGCAGGGCCGTGTGGTGGGCGCGCTCAACATCTACGGCGCGGAGCGCAACGCCTTCCCGGAGTCGGCGATAGAGATAGCACGAGCCGTCGCGTCCTTCGCCGGGGCCGCCGTGGTCAACGCCATGGTGCTCGAGTTCAGCCAAGCGACCGCGATGCAGATGCAGGAGGCTATGGCCTCGCGGGCAGCGATCGAGCAGGCGAAGGGGCTGCTCATGGGCCAGCGGCGGTGCAGTGCGGAGGACGCCTTCGATATCCTGCGCCGGATCAGCCAGGACACCAACCGCAAGCTCCGCGACGTCGCGCAGGATTTGCTGGCCACCGCCGCAGGCCCGGGCGACGTACCAGACCAATAGCCGCCTGTCTAAATCGGCGTGTCAGGTCAGGACCTGGCCTGGCGCGAGCGAGCGCTCCACGAGGGCGGCCGCAACCGCATCCAGTGACATGCCCGAGGTGTAGCAAAAGGCACGCAGGCGGGCGAGCAGCTCCGGTGCCGGGATCCTCGCGTCGCCCATGAGCATGCCTATGGCAGTCCACACCATGCTTCGTGCTTGTGCCGGCGGGCTGTCGAGCCAGGCCGGCCCCGGCAGCCCCGTGTCGCTCGATCCCGAAGGGCTGCCGTTGGGATCGTTCTGAAGGACGCTGGCGACCTCGGCCGCTACGGCGACAGCCCGGCCCAGGCTGGTCGAGTCGAGCGCGGCTGCGTCGCTCAGATATAGGTCCATCGTGGCCCTCGCGCCGTCCGCCATCGGGATCGGCAGTGAGATCAGGCCGCGATATGGCGTGGCGGCCAGGGCGTCGGCGAAGGACGGCCAGTTCCACGCCAGCTCGGGCATGGCGACAGCTGCGATGCGGCCCAATCGGGCCGCATCCAGACAAGGCCCCTCGCCGTATGTGAACTCCAGCGCCTCCACCTCGGCGGCGATTGCGTCGCTGGCGCCAAGGGGCAGCCTGAAGCTGCCTTCGATCATGCTCAGGACGGCCCCGTCGGATGCCAGTGCCTCAGTGCACGCCTGAGCCATGACAGCGGCAAGAAGCTCGGGCGGCTCGGAGGCCGCTAGCGCCACCGCGCGGGCTATGGCGCCGGAATGAGGCTGTGCGCCGAGTTGGCCCATATGGCTGGGAACCTCCGTCCGGAATCTGCACCTACATGCCCAAATCCACGCGGTCGACTCCTTCGCCAGGACGTTGTGCGAGACCACGACGCTGCGCCGACGGCCGCGGCCTCAGGCGGGCACGGGCAGCCCGCCGGTCACCCCGATCACCTCACCGGTGATGTAGCTGGCCTCGGCCGACGCAAGGAACACGAAGGCATGCGCCACCTCGACCGGCTGGCCGGCACGGCCCATGGGCGTCTCCTCGCCGAAGGCCGCGACCTTGTCCGGGGTCATGGTCGCGGGAATCAGGGGGGTCCAGATTGGTCCCGGGGCCACGGAGTTGACGCGGATCCCGCGCCCGGCCAGGTCCTGGGCCAGGCCGCGGGTGAAATTTACGATCCCAGCCTTCGTCGTTGCGTAGTCCAGCAGTTGCGGCGATGGGCTCGAGGCCTGGACCGAGGAGGTGTTGATGATGGACGACCCGCTGGCCATGTGGGGAATCGCGGCCTTGCACAACCAGAACATTGCGTACAGATTGGTGCGCATCACCTGGTCCCATTGCTCGCTCGTGATGTCCTCGATACCGCCGGGCTGGCCCATCTGATAGGCGGCATTGTTCACCAGGATGTCGATGCGGCCGAACTCGGCGACGGCCCGGTCGATTACCGCATTGCAGGCGCTCTCGTCCCGCAGGTCCGCCGGCACGGCGACCGCGGCGCGGCCCGCCTGCTCGATGAGGGCCACCGTGTCCTCGGCGTCGGCCTGCTCGGTCGGCAGGTAGGCGATGAGGACGTCGGCCCCCTCCCGTGCGAATGCCAGGGCCACGGCCCGCCCGATGCCGGAGTCGCCGCCCGTCACAACCGCGGCGCGGTCCGCCAGGCGTCCCGAGCCGACATAGGTGTCCTCGCCGTGGTCGGGGCGCTGATCCATGTTGCTGGTGAGCGACTCGCTCGAGCCCGGCTCGGCCAGGCTCTCCGCGCCATCGCTCCCGTGATTGCCGTCAACGGCCATGTCGGCACCGGTCTTCCTGATGAGGGCCTCGCCTGTCGGCGGGGCGTCGGGGATGGGGAACCGTCCAGTAGCTGCCTAATCGTTTGCGTGCTCAATTTGGCCCGGGCGGCAGAGCGCGCCGGGCTAGGCAAACGCGCGTGCGGCGGCAGATGCGCGGTGGGCCTCCAACAGCTCGAGCTGGCTCTCGGCGCGCACGATGAGACCGTCCAGTGCGGCCGCGCTGAGACGGGGCTCATCGGTGGCCAGCATCCGCAGGGTGCGCCAGCAGCTGAGCTTGCCGGCCACGCCCAGTTTCATCGCCTCGTACTCCACGACATCGGAGAGGGGAGAGCGTCGCAGCACGCGGCCATTGGGCTTCAGCCGGGCCAGCCTCTCGCCCGTCTCGGCTGCGGCGTCCATCACCCGGCTCGGCTCAATCCCAAGGCTATCCAAGATAGCCAGCAGCAGATCCCTGTCCTCGTCCACATCCGACGCCAACCGGGCGAGGCCGTCCGACTCCGGGCCGGTTGCGTGCGCGTCCGCGATCCGATGCGCCAGCGAGCTGCCGCCTGACGCCCCCGCGTAGTGATCGCGGAGGTAGATGCCCAGCAGGTCGTTGCCATCTGGGGTCATGTGGTGTCACTTCCCGGGGTCGATCCAGTGTCTGTGGTTGCCATCGCGGGGCCTGGGTTCGATTGCGGCTTCAGCGCACTGTCAGGACGGCGGGGCGTACAGCTGGAGGTCGTTGCCCTCGGAGTCCTTGAATGCAGCGATGCGGCCCCACGGATATGTGCTGATGCCGCCCTCGAACTCGATGCCCTCGCTCTTCAGCCGGGCCACCTCCTGATCGATGCCGACGTCAGGCTGGAACGTGATCACCGCACCGCCGCCGTCGACCTCGACCGCCTCGCGCGCGTTCAGCCCAATCATCACGCCGTCGCCGTCGATCTCCGACCAGTCGTCCGATTCGGTCAATAGCGTCAGGCCGAGGGCATGCGTGTAGAAACGCACGGCCCGCGCCATGTCCGTGACCGGAACCCACACGGTCGCCACCCCTGATGCCATGTCCGCCGTCCTCTCGTGTCGCTCGTCTGTGGCACTGCGCCGCCGGAGCTCGATGTCGGGTCGAGGCGGCTGGCAGCACAGCCGGGGCGGTGCTGTCGCAGAGCCGCCCCGAAGTTGCCCCGCACACCATCGATTCCAAACCCGCCGCCGCGCGCCTGTGGGTGGGCGTCCTGCAACGTCCGTCTCGGGTCTCAGCGCACGGCGTGGGCTATGGAGCGCAGCGCGATGGCCATCCCCTTGGCCCCGTCGTCGGCGATCCGCTTGATCACCAGACGCAGCAGCGGCTCGGCGCGCCGCTGCGCACCAGTGAAGGCGAAGTGCGCCGTGTAAGTCACGCGGGTGCCGGTGCTAGAGGCCTGGATGTCGATGGTGTCGCGGGCCGCGACGCTCGTCCCTTCTCCGTCCAAGCTGATCAGCCGGCCGGGTATGTATTGGGCGACGGTGTATTCGAGTTCCGATTCCCGCCCGGCTATCCGCTGGACATTCCTATATCGGGCCCCGACGTCCACCGGCCCGGTGTCGATGCGCCGGCACTCCACGGTGTGCGGATCCCAGATCGCAGTCGAGGCGAAGTCGAGGAGGAAGGCAGCGGCGTGCTCCGGCGCGATCCCGGCCTCCACAACGCGCTCGACCCGGATCACGACGTGCCCCGCGGGCCGGTGCCCACAGTTCCGTCGGCGTTCCGAAGATGGGGGATGCGGGTCGCGAGTCGGGTCATTCGCCTGCTGTTCCCCGGCCCGTAGATCGACTCACCTGGAACGCGCCGCACTTGCATCACGGCGGCGGGCCGTGGGTATCGAAGCCGGGCGGAACGCAGCCGGATGGCGCAGGCCGCGCCTGGAGGATAGGGGACTATGTCAAACTTGACTAATCCGCAGCTGGCGGAGGCGGTTGGTCGGCAGCTGACCGCGCAGGGCTTGACGGTCGCAGTGGCCGAGTCGCTGACCGCCGGATCGATCTCCTGCGCGCTCGGCGCGGCTGAAGACGCGAGCGAGTGGTTCCGCGGCGGAGTCACCGCTTACACGCCCCAGGTCAAGTTCGACGTTCTGGGCGTCGACCCCGGCCCTGTGGTCACTGGCGCCTGCGCCACCCAAATGGCTCGCGGCGTCGCTCGCCTCATGAGCTCGGACCTGTCGGTAAGCACGAGCGGCGTCGGCGGGCCCGGCCCGCAGGAGGGCTGCCCGCCCGGCACCGTGCACATCGCGGTTCATTCCCACCGGATCGACGAGGCGCTGGAGTACCACTTCGAGGGCGGCCCGTCCGATGTCGTCGAGCAAGCCACTCGCGCAGCACTCATCGCACTGCTGTCCGCGTGCGAATAGCCGACCGGAGAACGCGGCTCCGGGAATGCGCCGTCCAGCGCGTTGCCGCCTGGGAGAGGGGAACAACGGATCCGCCGACGCGACCCAGCCCCGCGTCCCGTTCGGCGCCGGTCGCTCGTTTCTAGGTTCAAGGAGCAGCGAATGGCAGGCGACCAGGCGTCGGCGCTAAGTCGACGACTCAGTGTGGTGCTGCTGGCGCACAACTGCGCGCACCGGATCGGCCCCGTGCTCGAGCACCTGCTGCAACTCGGGATACCGGTGATCGCGGTGGACAACGGCTCCGTCGACGGAACCGCCGAGGTGCTCAGGCGCTACAACGAGATCGACGTCGTCGCGCTGCCTGCGAATATCGGCGCGGCGGGACGCAATGCCGGCGCGGCCGCATCGCACACCCCGTACCTGCTCTTCTGCGACGACGATGGATGGTACGAGCGGGACGGGCTGGATGAGGTGTGCGACCTCTTCGAGGAGCACCCGACGCTGGGCCTGCTCAATGCGCGGATCCTGGTGCGCGAGGAGAATCGGCTGGATCCCATCTCGGCTGAGATGGCAGACAGCCCGCTGCGCGACGAAATGGGCCTGCCGGGCACCGTTCTCCTGAGCTTCATGGCGGGCGCCGTCGCTGTGCGCGCCTCGGCGTTCAAGGAGGCCGGGGGATACGACGAGCGGTTCTTCATCGGCGGCGAGGAGGAGACGCTGGCCCTGAAGCTGGCGAAGGCCGGCTGGCAGATGCGCTACATCGACTGGTTCGTCATGCATCATCATCCCAGCTTGGAGAACGCCGGGCGCCTGCGCGCCTTCGGCTTGCGCAACACCCTCGTCAACTCCTGGCTGCACCGCCCCTGGCGCAGCGCGGTCCGCTGGACCGCCTTCACATTGGCTGACACGCCGAAGAACGCCGATTTCGCCAAGGGCGTGGCAATGTCGTTGCGCGCGCTGCCGTGGATCCTTCAGGAGCGCAGCCCGATGACCGCGGACCTGGATGAGGCACTGTCGATACTGGATCGCCGCAGGTTCGCGGAGCGCAGGCCGTTCTGGAATCGCCGCGCGTGGAGACCCGACAAGCAACATTGACACCAACGACCCCAAGTCGCCGGGTTCGTCTCGTAGATCGACCAATCGCTACTTTCGGCCAAGCGGCTTGACGTCGTAGCGCAGCAGGCTCTGCTGCTCGAAGTACTGCTTATCGGCGCGTTGCACGAGAGTTCGCGCGCCCACGAATGCAGTGAGATAGAGGTCCAGCTGCTCGCACTGTTTAGCGAATGTGCGGTACCCAGGCGCCATCACCAGCCATACCGTGCCGACGGCCTGCCGGGCGATCGCCTCTGCCGCCGCGAGCGGCGATGACGCCGCGTTGCGCTCCTGGTAGTCGATCCAATCCACCCGCTGCGGCGCGCCGAGAGTCGGATAGGCCACTTGGTGAAGGTCGGCCGGAAGCAGGCGGCTCACCGCGGGCCCGAGCTGGTCCGGGCAGTAGACAACCAAGTCGTCCGGGCCGGCGCCGCGCAGGATCGCCGCAGCCGTGCGCGCTGCCTGCGTGCGGCGATCGTTGTGGGCGGCCGACGTCGATGCGAGCAGGCCGAGGATCACAATGCTGGCAACGACGCAGCTTCTGAGTCGGCCTTGGAGTCGGCGAAGGCCGAAGCCGACCGCGACTATGGCGGGAACGACGGCCGGGGCGCTGTACCGCGGTGCGAACCCGGCCGACAACAGGCGGCTGGCCGAGAGTCCCAAAGCCAGAGTGCCGATTGCCAACACGGATAGAGACCAGGGCCGTGCCCACAGGCGTCTCGCGCTCGCACTGGGATGCGGAGCCTCGGGGTGAGCGGGCGCGGCGAGACACAGCGCGCCAATCAGCGCGAGGCCGACGCACCACGCCACCCACGATCCGCGGTTCAGGCCGGTCCAGGCCCTCAGCGTCTGGGCCAAGGCGTCTGCGCCAGGTGGCTGCGCCCAGGGCGTCCCGGTGTGGGTCAGCTGGAACATCATGGTGGGCAGCCAGGGGATCACCAGTATCCCGCCACTGCACAGCGCGGCCAGGCCCAGCTCCGGCGACCGATTCGTCGATGAATGTCCCGGGATCGCGATGGCCAGCACAAGTCCGCCGGCAGCCAGCAGGAAGAAGGTCCAGTAGTGAGTCAGAGCGAGCGCGGCGCTCGAGACCGAGACCATGGCCAGTCGCGCAGGCGTAGGGCGCTCATCGCATCGCTGCAGCGCCAGCAGCCAGAGTCCGGACAGCAGCATCACCATCGCGTACATCCGGGTCTCGGTTGCGTAGCGCACGGCGAATGGGCACGAAGCGAGCAGCAGCATGGAGATCAGGCCGGCGTCGCGTCCCGCGGCGCGACGGCCAACGGCATAGATCGTCGGGAGGCACGCCACGGCGAATACGACGGACAGCGACCGCACGGAAGCGTCGCTGTGTCCGAAGGCTGACATCCATACGTGCAGCAGCAGGTAGTACAGAGGGGGCGACCCATCCTGACGAAGCGCCTCGACCAAGTCCGGGATCGGCAGGCCGGCGATGTTCGCCGACAGTGCCTCGTCCAGCCACAACGGCGAGGAGCTGTGCAGGCGCAGCCCAATTGCCAGGACGAGGGCGGCAACGACGCATATCCTGACTGCGAGACCCGCGCCGGTGCGCCCGCGAAGGGCGGCCCCACGCTTCGCGGACTCAAGCGCCCGATCAGTCTCCGCGTCTGCGGCAGCCGCCTCCATAGAAAGAGCTGGTGCCCGTGACGAAGCACCGGCAACCGCCGTCGCGCGGGCGGCGGCGGTGACAGCACCCGACGAGCGAGCGCGCAGTTGGGCCGGCTTGGTACTGGGGCCGGCTGGTCGACTGCGCTCCGTGGACTGGCGGTCGGTGATGATCCCGATGATCATCGCGCGAGCCATAGTCCTGCTGGCGCTGTTCCTGGCCCACAGTCTTGAGCCGCCTCGACACACCGAGAACCTGCTCGGCTGGGACGCGCAGTGGTACCGGGACATCGCCGAGCACGGCTACAGCGCCTTGCCGCATGAGGCCATCAGGTTCTTCCCGCTGCTGCCGATTCTCGGCCGGATCCTGTCCCTGGTGCTTCCGGGCGACTCCGGGGTCGCCTTGCTTGTGCTGGCCAACGCAGCTGCGGTGGCCTACGGGGCCCTGGCCCGGCACATCGCCGTCCGGGACGGCCTCGGACCCGATGCCGCGCGGTGCGTGCCCTGGGCCGTGGCGCTATGTCCCGCTGGCTTCGTGCTGGTCATGGGCTACACCGAGGCGCTGTACGGCGTGCTTGTCTGCTGCGTGCTGCTCGCCACACGGTCGCGGAGGTGGCCCGCTGCGATGGCGTGCGGCTTGCTGGCCGGCCTTCTGCGCCCTACGGGCATCCTGCTCACAGTGCCGATCATGATCGAGGCCCTGAGCAGCCGATCGGACCGGCGCTTGCCGCCCGACGCTGCGAACGCCGACCAGCCGTCGGGGTTCTGGCGCGCCGCCGCCCCGCTCGGGCCGGCGGCGGGCTTGCTGATGTTCGTGGCGTGGTGCGGGATCGCCCGCGGCGACGCACTGGCGCCTTTTCGGGCGCAGACCGCGCCGACTCTGCGCGGCGGCATCCTTGTCAACCCATTCCGAACTGTCCTGGATGCAGCGGAGATGGCGGCGGATGGTCATCTCGAGGCTGCCGCGCCGCTGATCCATCTGCTGTGGGCAATCCTCGCAGGAGTTCTGCTGGTCGTGTGTGCCCGGCGTCTGCCGTTGTCGTACACCGCCTTCGCAGCGTGCACGCTGGTGCTCGCGGTCACCAGTCGGGGGCTGTCCTCCTTCGAGCGGTACGCCGGCTCCGCCGTGCCGCTGCTGCTGGCCGGGAGCACGCTGCTTACGACCAGGTCCCGCCGTTTGGTCGCTGTCATCGTCGGCTGCCTCGCTATGGCGTGCTACTGCTTCGAGGCCATGCGGCACGGCTACGTGCCGTAGGGAGTGCGGCGGTCGGCGCCTGGGTACGGTGCCGCGGTCCAGCAGCGGGCGGTCGATCCAGCGAACGTGAGGACCCGCAACTGTGCCCAGCTCCCAGGACTCAATGATGTCCATGCCCGTCACTAACGCGGCAATGGCGACGGATAGCGCCTTGCATGGCGCCGAGGGCGCGCCCGGTGGAGCGTCAACGGTCGTCATCGGAGCCGGTCCCGCCGGCTTGACAGCCGCATATGCACTGGGTCGCGCCGGTCGAGCGGCGACAGTCGTCGAGGCATCCGACGTCGTCGGGGGAATCAGCCAGACCGTCGAGCGCGACGGCTGGCGCTTCGACATTGGCGGGCACCGATTCTTCACCAAGGTTCCCGAGGTCGAGCAATTGTGGGACGAGATACTAGGCGCGGAGGAGTTCCTCTTGCGTCCGCGAATGAGCCGAATCTTCTATAAGGGCAAGCTCTACGACTATCCGCTTCAGCCGCTGAACGCGGTGCGGAACCTCGGCATCATCGAGTCGTGCCGCTGCATCGCATCCTATGCAAAGGCGCGCGTCCGTCCGCCTCGCGACCAGTCGAACTTCGAGGGATGGGTTGCGGCCCGCTTCGGATGGAGGCTGTACCGAACGTTCTTCAAGACCTATACCGAGAAGGTGTGGGGCGTCGATGCGAGTGAGATCCAGGCCGACTGGGCGGCTCAGCGCATCAAGAACCTGTCGTTGATGTCGGCGGCCACCACTGCACTGGGGTTGCGTAGGCGGGGACCGAAAATCACCAGCCTGATCGAGGAATTCCGGTACCCGAAATACGGGCCAGGAATGATGTGGGAGGCCGCCCGCGACAAGGTCGAGTCGATGGGAGGCGAGGTGCGGATGCGGACGGAAGTCGTCGGTATCGAGCGCCGGGACGGGCGAGCCGTCTCCGTCGTCGTTCGGCACGACGGCGCCCGCTCCACTCTGCCGGCGGACCACGTCATCTCCTCGATGCCGCTATCCCAGCTGGTGAATTCCATCCGGCCCTCGGCCCCTGACTATGTCGTGGCAGCCGCCAATGGGCTGCGCTATCGGGATTTCCTCACTGTCGCCCTGGTCGTCCCGGCCGAGTCCGGCTTTGCCGACAACTGGATCTACATCCACGATCCAGGCGTTTCCGTTGGCCGGATCCAGAACTTCGGGTCATGGTCGCCCTACATGGTCAAGGACGGCCGCACCTGCCTAGGTCTGGAGTACTTCGTTCACGAGGGCGACCGGCTGTGGTCTATGCCCGACGCCGATTTGATCGCGCTGGCGACCAGCGAACTCAAGCAGCTGGGACTTCTCGCGGCGACCGAAGTTGAGGCCGGGTACGTAGTGCGCATGCCGAAGGCGTATCCGACATACGACGAGGCATACGCGCGAAACGTGCAGACAATCCGCGACTGGTTGGAGGCCGCCGTCCCCAACGTCGTGCCGGTGGGTCGAAACGGCATGCATCGCTACAACAATGCCGACCACAGCATGGTGACGGCAATGCTCGCCGTCCAGAACATCCTCGGGGCCTCGCCAGCCCACGACCTGTGGTCGGTCAACGTGGAACAGGATTACCACGAGACCGACGTGAGGCCGGGCGCCGGCACCGGCCGCGATGCCCCGGTCATACCCCTCAAGGCGCGACAGCGTGCCGCCTGACGTCTACGACCGGCGGGGGAGCTTACTGCGCGATCAGCTCCTCAGATTCGCGGTCGTCGGAGTGGTCTGCACAATCGTGTATCTCGCCTGCTTCGTCGGCTTCGCCGCAACAATGCCCGCGCAGGTGGCGAATGCGGCGGCGCTTCTGCTGTCGGCTCTGCTCAATACCGCGGCCAACCGCAGACTGACCTTCGGGGTGGTCGGCCGAGCCGGCGCCGTGCAGCACCACGTGCAGGGCATTGCGGTGTACGCAGTTGGGCTCGCCATCACAGCCGGGTCGCTCGCCGCCCTGGGCGCGGCGCATCCCCACCCGTCTGCCACTGAGCAGGCTGTCGTGCTGATCGCGGCTACCGCGGTGGCGACGGCGGCCCGCTTCGTCCTCCTGCGGAGCTGGGTATTCGCGTGGCCCTCGGACGCGGACGCACCTGGAACACGACGTGCGTGACCAGCATGGGGTCGGGGCCGACCCCGGTGAGGGATCAGGGAATGGGCTTCCTGGCGGTGACCAGTCCTCCTTGCTGTTCATCGGCACGGCGACCACCCTGATCCGGCACAGCGGCTTCGCCCTTCTTACCGATCCCAACTTTCTGCACCTGGGCCAACGCGCCTATCTAGGTCGGGGGATGTGGTCGCGCCGGTTGACGGAGCCGGCGATGACAGTCGATGCGCTGCCGGAGCTGGACGCCGTTGTTCTCTCCCACATGCACGGCGACCACTGGGACCGCGTGGCGCGCAAAGGGCTGGATCGATCAACGCCAATCGTGACGACCCCTCACGCGGCCAGGCATCTGGCGCTGCAAGGGTTCGGCAATCGGCGGCCGCTGCGGACGTGGGAGCACTCGGACCTGGTCAAGGGCAACGCCAGCGTGTCGATCACCGCTATGCCCGGGCGGCACGCACCCGGTCCACTGCAGGCAATCCTTCCGCCTGTGATGGGCTCGATGCTCGAATTCCGCCGAGACGGTCATCTGATGCTGCGGATGTACATAAGTGGCGACACCCTCATGTATGCAGGCCTGGCCGAGATCCGTCGGCGGTATCCCGTGATCCAGGTGGGGCTGCTGCACCTCGGTGGGACGAAGCTGCCCGGTGGCATGGTCGTCACCATGGATGCGCGTCAAGGCGCAGACCTCATGGACCTCATCGACGCGCGCATCACCGTGCCGATCCACTACGACGACTACGGCCGCTTCGCATCCCCCCTCTCGGACTTCCGCGACGAGGTCGCGCGCCGGGGCCGCATCGTGGACGTCGCCTTCCTCGATCGCGGGCAATCCCTGGCCCTTCCGGTCGCTTGATGCGTGCCGCCGCTGGGCGCGCGAGTTTGCGGAGTCCAGCGGTTGAGGTAGACGGGCGGAGTGCCTGTTCACCACGCGGCCGTTCAAGCCACCGATTCCGACGTCGATCGAGCCGTCCGCCGGATCCTCGGCTCAAGCTCCCTCAGGCCAGGACAGCGGGAGGCAATCGATGCGGCGTTGGCCCGGGACACGCTCGCGGTACTGGCCACGGGCACCGGGAAGTCCCTGGTCTACCGGGTGGTCGGCGCCATCCGGGGCGGACTAACCGTTGTGCTGTGCCCCACGCTCTCGCTTCAGATGGACCAGCTGGCGGCGCTTGAGCAGGGCGGCCGCCCCGCGGTGGCGATCAATAGCGCCCAATCCAGCCGGGCGCGCCGTTCCGCGATCGCATCGATTTCCGACGGCGAGGCCGGCTTCGCGCTTCTCGCGCCTGAGCAGTTGGCGCACCCCGAGATTGCGGAGC
>JAOPVO010000060.1 GCA_025966155.1 Pseudonocardiales bacterium | reverse complement strand
AGGTGTACAAGCAGACGACCCCCGACATCCTGAACGCCTTCAACGAGTTCAACAGCGCCGTCTTCGCCGAGGAGGGCCGCGAGATCCCGCTGAAGTACCGCGAGCTCATCGCCGTGGCCGTTGCCCTGACCACCCAGTGCGTCTACTGCATCGATGGCCACAGCAACAACGCGGTCAAGGCCGGGGCGACGCAGACCGAGCTGGCCGAGACGGCTTGGGTTGCCTCCGCCCTGCGCGCAGGGGCCTCCTACGCGCACGGCCGCCTGGCGTTCAAGCTGACCGACCACGATCACTGACCGGAACCCGGCTGACCGCGTCGGCCCACCGCGGTGGGTGCGACGCGGTTCGCCTCCGTCGACAGCGATGAAGGGCAGCCCAGGCAGATCCGTACATCATCTCGACATCATCGCGAGGCCACGCTAGGCGCGTGACGACCGTATCCGCCCCGCTCCGGTGGTGCATATGAGCATCGTGCTGCGCACAACCAGCCTGTACCGGCTCGGGCGGCCCGGCGACACCGAGTCGGCCCCCCTGCATGGAGCCGCATTGTGTGTCGAGGCCGGCGAGACAGTCGCAGTCGTGGGGCCCTCCGATGCCGGAACGTCCACCCTCCTGCTGTGCCTGGCCGGGATGGTCGACCCAGACGGCGGCGTGATCAGCGTGGCCGGGCACCGTCTCAGCTGTCGCCCGGAGGCCGAGAAGGCCGCTGTGCGGGCGGCGTATATCGGCCTTGCCCTCCCGTCGCACCGCCTCGACCCCGGTCTGACGATCCAGCAGAGCATCGACCTCCGCCGTCGTTCGGCCTTGCGCCGCGCCCGCCGGCGCGAGCAGAACGACCTCCTGGCTGCCTTGAGAATCGGGCACCTGGCGGCGACCTACCCCAGCCAACTGCGCGGAGGCGAGCTCACCCGGGCCGCCGTCGCCATCGCGCTGGCGAACCGGCCGAGGGTCCTGCTCGCCGAGGAGCCCACGCGCGACCTGACCGCCGCCGACGAGGCTGCGGTCATCGCATTGCTCACCGACCGCGCTGCGGCTGGCCTGGCGATCGTCGTGGCCAGCAGCAGCCCCGCGGTTCTGCGGGCGGCGGACCGGGTCCTCACCCTCGTGAATGGGTCCTTCCGGCGATGAAGGTCGTTTCGGCGATGAGCGCCCGGATTCATCAGAAGGAGAACAGCTCGTGGTGGAGCTGGCGGGCCGGGAGCCCGGCATCGGCCAGTCCGCGCCGCACCGCCGCAGCGAAGCGGTCGCCGGCGCAGAGGTAGACGTCGTGTCGCTGCAACTGCGGGACCATCGCAGTCAGGGCCGACGCGGTCACCGCATTCCGGGAGTCGCTCGATGGCCCGACGAGGTAGATCAGGCGTGCCCCGCGGTGTCTCGCGATCTGGGCCAGTTCATGACCGAAGACGATGTCGGCCGGGCTCGGCGCCCGATAGATCAGCGTCAACGAGTTCCCGGGCGCATCGATGGTCTCAAATAGCGCCCGCATAGGCGTAATGCCTATTCCTCCGGCAACGAGCAGCACATGCGGTTGCGTGCGGCGGCGTGAGGTCATTGCCCCATACGGGCCTTCGGCCAGCACGCGGGTTCCCGGCCGAAGTGCGTGGATCCGCCTCGTCCCCTCGCCGAGCGCCTTGACGGTAATGCGCAGGTGCTCGTCTGTCGCCGGTGCGGACAGCGAGAAGGGATGGGCCGAGTGCCACGTCCCGGCGGTCAGGAACCGCCACCGCAGGAACTGCCCCGGCTCGGCGGTCATCTCGGCCAGGTGCCGTCCGCGCAGGATCAGGCTGACCACGCCATCAGCCTCCGGCACAACGGCGATCAGCCGCATGCGATGACGGAGCATCTGGTGCAGCGGCGTCAGAACGCGGTAGCGGATGATGAGCCCGAAGGCATAGGTGTACAGCAGGCTCCAGATTACCTGGACCCATCGATAGCCGGCGATATCCGGGCCGGCCAGCTGATGACTGAAGGCCAGCGCAACGGCCACATAGGTAGCCAGGTGCAGCGCATGCCAGCGCTCGTAGGACAGCTTCCGACGCGCTGCCCGCGCCGAGGCGAAGGCCACAGCGAACAGCAGCACCGTGCCCGCGGTTGCTGCGAGCAGTCCAGGGAAGCCCAGCACCTCCCAGGTCGCCATCACCGGATTGACCCGTCTGGCCCGCCCCCACGCGACGGTGGCGGCCACAGCGTGCACCGCGGTCAGCAGGACGATCACCCTCCCGCCGCTGGCATGGAGGCGGGCCAGCTGATCGGCCCCAACCCCACGCTCGAGCGCCGGGGCCCTGGACATCAGAGCAAGCATCACCGTGATGCCGTATCCCGCCAGCAGCCCGGTCAGGTGCGCGGCCAGGGGCGCGTCGAGGGCGATCGGCTTAGGTGCGCGGTGCCACACCAGCAGCCCGATCAGCGCCGCGCCGACGGCCACCAGCGCGAGCACGGCGGCTCGGGAGATGACCGGTGCTCGACGACCGAGTCGAGCCGGCGCAGCGAGATCGGCGGGCCGCGTCACCTCCGGTGCCGTCCGGGCCCGCGCCGGTCCACGACGGTCTGTGGTTGGACGTGCAGGTTGGCCGTCTGATCGCCGACGGCCGCTCCCTGAACCGAGGCGACGACGGGAACGGGGGCAGCGACCGGCGAGATCGCTGGGGCGCCGAGCGCGAGGGCGACGCCGGTCGCCGTTGCGGCGGCCGCCATCACTGCGCTCGCCGCCCGCGACGCCGCCCTCCAGCGCGGAGGCACAACCGAATCCTTCATTGACATGTACCTAGCGGCGTCGACATCTACCTAGCGGCGGCCGGTCTCGGTACCCGTGACAATGAAGTTGGCGTCCATCTTGACGGTGACGCGGCTGCCGTCGGCGGCGACCATATGCGCCTCGTACGTGGCGCCCTCGGCGTCGGTCTCGACTCGCTCGATCGTTCCGCCCGGGACCGCGGCGAGTGCGGCTGCGGTCGCCTGAGCCGCCGCGTCGCCGGTCAGCAGCTCCTCCTTGGTGCCGTTGGCGCCGGTGTGCCCGCCCTGCGTCGGGTCGTGCCGGTCGTTGTCCGTGTCGGTGTCCGTTGTCGAGCTCGTCGTCGAGCTGGAGGACGGCAGCGGGTCGGCATTCGCCGAGCCAAACATGGTGGCGCCGAGGGCGCCGCCGGTGAGCGCGGCGGCGGCGATCCCGAGGCCGACGGCAGCTTTGCGGATCTGGGTCATTGTGGGCTCCTTCGCGGTGGTGTGGTGACAGCGCCAAGGTTGCGTTGGAAGGGTCAAGCGACCGCCAGAGGTTCGACAGGACTCTGTAAGAATCTGCGTCGCAGAGCGGCGGGCCCTTTACGATCGCCCCGTGACCGCCACTGCCGCGCCCCGGGTGCTCGTTGCCGAGGACGACCCGGGGGTGCGCGATTCGCTGGTGCGCGGCTTGCATCTCGCTGGGTATGAGGTGGCGGCCGTGACCGATGGCGCACAGGCGGTGTCCGCCGTCCTCGTGCAGGTCCCTGACGTCGTCATCCTGGATGTGATGATGCCCGTCCTGAGCGGCCTCGCGGCGTGCGCCCAGCTGCGCAGCGCGCACCCTCAGCTGCCTATCCTTATGTTGACTGCCCGCCACGACATAGGCGACCGCGTCGCGGGCTTGGATGCAGGAGCGGACGACTACATGGTGAAGCCGTACGCCATGGTCGAGCTGTCCGCCCGGTTGCGGGCACTGCTGCGCCGAACCAGCGTGTCCGGCGCCGAGTCCACCCTTCATGTCGGCGATGTGCGCCTCGATCCGGCCGCGCGCACGGCGACCCGCGGTGACCGGCTCCTTGACTTGACGAAGACCGAATTCGACTTGCTCGAGTTGCTCCTGTGGAACGCCAACGTTGTACTCAGTCGCGAGACCATCTACGAGCGCATCTGGGGCTTCGACTTCGAGACGACATCCCGGTCGCTCGATGTGTACGTCGGCTATCTGCGCGCGAAGACCGAGGCCGGCGGCGCACCGCGGATCGTCGAGACAGTGCGCGGTGTCGGCTACGTCATCCGCCGCCGGTGAGCCTGCGCTGGCGCATCACCGCTGCGCTGGCCGTCGCGGCCGCGCTCGTTGGCGTGGGGTCCGCGGCCGGCGCGTACGCGACGCTGGCGCATCAGCTCGATTCGTCGATCGATAGCTCGCTTGTGACGCGGGCCGCCTCCCTCAATGACGAGGAGGGCGGCGGCCGGGGCGGGCCGGGCCGCGGCGGCGGCCCCGATGACGACGGCACCATGTGCCCGCAGTCGGGGAACCTACAGCCCGCTACCGCCGCGCAGCTTGTCGCCGGGGACGGGACTGTGACCACCTGCCTGCCGGGCGCGCCGGCCCTGCCGGTTGCGGACGGCGATCTGCAGGTCGATTCGGAGAAGCTGCGCACCGTGGAGATCGACGGGCTCACCTACCGGATGCTGACGGTGCCGTGGCGCGAAGGCGGGATCCTCCAGATCGGCCGCGATCTCGGCGAGAACAGCGATGTCCTGTCCACCCTGCGGATCCGCCTCGCGGCCCTGGCTATCGGCGGCGCGATCGCCGCGGGCTTGATCGGATGGGCAATCGCCTCGCGGCTGGTCCGTCCGATCGCGGCGCTGCGCGACACGGCTCAGACCATTGCCGCCACACAGGACCTGACCACCATCGTGCCTGCCGGAGCCACCGGGGAAGTAGGCAGTCTGGGCCGCAGCTTCACCACCATGATCGGCGCGCTGGCCGAGTCCCGCGCCGCGCAGCAGCGGCTTATTACCGATGCCAGCCACGAGATGCGCACCCCGCTGACCAGCCTGACCAGCAATCTGGAGCTCATGGCCCAGTTCGAGCGGCTGCCTGAAGCCGACCGGCCCGAGGTCCTGGCCGCGATCGGCGCCGATGTCGCCGAGCTCACCGCGCTGCTCACTCAGCTCGTGGAGCTCTCCAGCGAGCCCGGCCGGGGCGATGCTGCGCGCGAGACCGTCGCGCTCGCCGATCTGGCCCGCGAGGTCGCCCGCCGCGCGTCGCGCCGCAGCGGCCGCCGCATCGACGTGCTCGACGCCGCACCCGACCGGCTGGTTGCCGTCGACGTGCACTCCGTCGAGCGCGCGATAGCCAATCTCATCGACAACGCGGTCAAGTACAGCGCCGATGGCTCGCCCATCGATGTCCTTGTGACCGGGGGGCGCCTGGAGGTGCGCGATCATGGCCCCGGAATCGACCCAGCCGACCAGCCCCACATCTTCGAGCGGTTCTATCGAGCCGACGAGGCGCGAAGCCGCCCGGGATCGGGGCTCGGGCTCGCGATCGTGGCGCAGACTGTTGAGCGGCACGGCGGTCGCGTAGTGGTGGCCAACCACGCCGACGGCGGCGCGGTCGTCGGGTTCGACCTGCACAGCTAGCGAGCGGGCATGGCCCGATGGCGTCGCCGGTTTCTGAGCCGCATCGTCGACCAAACGGCGAGCCATACCGCGCCCACGGGTATCTCGAAGAAATAGGTGAACATCCGATAGATCACCACGCCCGCGGCACCGGCTGCGGGATCGGCGTGGAGCGCCACCAGCGCGATGGCAGTCGCCGTCTCGGCCAGTCCAACGCCACCGGGCGTCACCACGACGAGCGTCATCACGCGCTCGACTGCGAACGCCGCGAAGAGAACCGCAACCGCGGCCGAGCACCCGACCATTCGCAGGCATAGCGCAAACAGCAGGAACTGCAGCAGCGAGTAGGCGGCCATGCCGGCCGAGAACCGAGCCCAGCTGCACTTGAGCAGAACCAAGGCGCCGACGCGGAAGTCGCTCAGCGAGGCGCGGATGTCCTGTGCGCCAAGCGTGGGCAGTGCACGGCCAGCGAATCGGGACAAGGTTTGCAGCGCGGTCGCCGTGAACGAGGCGCCGGACTCGCTGAGGAGCACGAACGCGGTTGCGGCAATCACCATCACCAGCGCACCGAGGGCGGCAGCCCCCGCTGGCACCAGCGGGCCAGTTGGGAGGGTGCCGGTCGCCAGCAAGGCCGCGATCGCCACTGCCGGCAGCGCCAGTTTGGCGACCAGATTGAGGGTGTGAGTGACAGCGATGAACCGGACGAAGGATTGCGTGCTGTGGTTCCAGCGCCTGATCATCGCGAAGTTGACACTCGTGCCGGCAACGCCGCCGAACGGCACGACGTTGGATATGCAACTGCCGGCGAAGTTCAGAAGCAGCGCTCGCTGAATCCCGAGGCCGGGCAGGGCCGCGGCCTGCACCATCCCGTACGTCGCGAGCCCGGCGAGCCAGATTGCGAACAGCAGCGCAATGTCGGGCCACGAGAGGCTCAACGCTATTGCGGAGATGCTCGACCATTGGGTGCCTGCCGCCCGCGGGAGAACGACGGTCAGGCTGACGAGCACGACCGCCGCCGAGAGACCGACCCACGCGATCCGCCGGTACAGGGCGCCATGACCCGGGCGCCTACGCGCGACCGAATTGGGGCCGGCAGCAGTCAAGCCCAATTTGCGTGTCACTCGTCGAGGGTGCAGGCAACGGCATGTGCGGATTGTGTACGCCCTCCCGCCTGATTGGCCGGGCGTACACAGTCGGGACATGATCCCGCTGCCACCGTGCAGGGGTGACGACTGAGCAGACGTTCCTGGACCGCCGGTCTGGCCACATATCGGACGACCTGGCCCTGGCCAGCGATGCACGCTCCGGGGTGGCCTTCTCATGAGCGTCGTGCTGCGCACGACCAGCCTGTATCGGTTCTGCCGGACCGGCGACCCGGAAGCGCCCGCGCTTCGAGGGGCGGCCTTGGCTGTGGAGGCTGGGGAGATCGTGGCGGTTGTGGGTTCGTCCGGCTCGGGCACATCCACCCTGATGTCCTGCCTGGCTGGCATAGACGACCCCGATGGCGGGATCGTGAGCGTCGCCGGTCATCGCCTCAGTCATCGCCCGGAGGCAGAGAAGGCCGCGCTGCGCGCCGCGTACATCGGGCTCGTGTCCCACTCGCGCAACCTCTTCGCGCACCTAACGGTTCAGGAGAACATGGAGTTGTGCCGACACCTCAGCCCGCGTCGGCCCCGCCGGCGCAGACGGGTCGATCTCCTCGCCGCCCTCGGAATTGAGCACCGCGGCGCGGCTTACCCAAGGGAGCTATCCGGCGGGGAGCTGGCACGAGCGGCCCTCGCTGTCGCGCTGGCCAATCACCCGAAGCTCCTGCTGGCCGACGAGCCGACGGGCGAGCTGGATCGGGCAGCAGAGAACGCGGCGCTAGAGCTTGTCAGAAATCGCGCGGCTGACGGCATGGCCGTCGTTGTCGCAAGTCACAGCCCGGCGGTGCTGCAGGCCGCCGATCGGGTCCTCAGCATGGTCGACGGAGCGTTCCGACATTGACCAGCCCCGCGCGCTGGCGCTATGCCTGCGCGCGGGCCCGGCGGCTGCGGACGAGTTCCAGCGCCACAGGTATGAGCGACACAATCACGATGATCGCCACGATCGGCAGCAGGTAGTGGTCGATATTGCTGATCCTGGATCCGAGCGCGTAGCCCGCCAGGATCAGGCCGACAGGCCAGAGGACGCCGCCGACGAGCTGCCACAGGGTGAAGGCGCGGGGGGGCACGCCAGTGATGCCCGCCACCGGGTTGATGACCGTGCGCACGATGGGCACGAACCGCGCGAGCACGATCGCCCGGCCGTGCCCATAGCGGGCTAGGTAATGCTCGGCCCGATCCGTCCCCTCCTGCACCCGAGCGCTGCGCGAGCGGGCGAGGAGCGGCCGACCGACCCGGCTGCCCAGTAGGTAGCCAGCCTGCGCGCCCGCGCATGCGCCCAGCACTGCCGCCACTGTCACTGAGCCCAAGGACACGTGCGCAGCTGCGGTGCTGGGCGCGGCCGCCAGGATCCCGGCGGTGAACAGCAGCGAATCGCCCGGCAGGAAGAAGCCGATGAGCAGTCCGGTCTCGGCGAACAGGACGGCCGCTACCCCCAGCGGCCCGAATGACGACAGCAGCGAGTGCGCGTCGAGCACGTTCACGGCGAGCGCGCTCATGCTGTGGCCGGCCGGGTGACGTCCGCGTCGGCCGTCGCGGTGACGACGACGTCGACCTTCGTGCGGGCCAGGTAGACAACGAGGACGAGGATGACGGCGAGGAACAGCGCGCTAGTTACTGCGGTCCCGAGGCCCAAGCCCCCGTCGGATCGGGGCTGGGACAGATAGTCTCCGATGGACGCGCCGAGCGGGCGCGTGAGCACGTAGGCGATCCAGAAGGCAACGATCGCATCAAGGCCGAACACTCGGTAGGCCAGCGTGACCAGCGCGATGACCGCGGCGAAGATCAGGGCCGACTTCCAGTAACCGACATCCAGCTTCTCGGCGACCAGATCGCCGGCGGCTGTGCCCAGGGCGAAGGTGAACAGGACAGTCACCCAGTAGAACGCCTCGCGCCGTCGGGTGATGATGGAATGGATCGACAGCGTCCGCTCTGTGATGTACCAGGCCGCGAAGGTAGCGGCGAGCGCGATGGCGAAGATGGCCGACGTCGTCGTCAGCGCCACACCGGCGTTGTCGACCAGGTTGTCGGTGATGAGGGTTCCGACCACGCTCACCAGCACTACCGTCACCCAATAGATGGGCGGGACGTACCGGCCGAGGGCGAACTGCGCGACGAGGGCCATGACCAGCAGCCCGCCCATGATGTAGGTCGCCCCGGACAGGCCCAGCCCGAGATTGTCGTTCAAGTAGTCGGCCGCGGTCTCCCCGACAGTTGTGGCGAGGATCTTGATGATCCAGAAATACAGCGTCACCTCCGGGACCTTGCTCAAAAGGAACCGAGCAGTGGCAGGGTGGGGCGCCGCGGTGGGATCGAGTCGCATGGGGCGAGTGTCGCCAGTGGAACGTGTGCGAATCGTGTACACGGCTGCGACCCCGAGGGGCGACGTCGTACATCCTTCGTACACGATCGGTCGACGAACCTTCAGCGCATGGTCCTGCATCCCGATCTGCCCGCCCAGACTGCAGTGGCGCGACGTGGGCTGCCGATCGCGTCGCGCGCCTGGATCGCCGGACTTATTGCCTGGGGCGTCGCCTGGGGCGTGGAGCACGCGGCCAGGGCTGGCGGCTCGTGGCACTTCTTCCGGGACGGATCAAGGATCCTGCTGGATCCCGACGGAGTCGCCGGCGGACTGCACCTGTATGCCGCCCATCCCGAGCTGCAGATCGGGCCGCTCGCCTTCCTGGCCGCCGCCCCGTTCGCAGCCATCCCGGGGTCGTTCAGCGCGTGGTCGGCCGGAGCCGCCATGCTCGCCTGCGGAGCCGTCATCCTCGTCGCAGTGGGTCGGCTGTCCCGTTCCACTGATCGGATCCTCCCGTCGTCCTACCGGTGGGGAGCGGTCCTCTTCCTGCCGGTGTGGGCCCAGCTGTCGGTGCAGTCGGGACACCTCGACGACGCGCTGGCCCTGACGTCCGGGGTCGTCGGGCTGTGGGCCGTCACCCGGGATCGGCCGATCCTGGCCGCGCTCGCCGTTGCCGCGGCAGCCGATAGCAAGCCATGGGCCTTCGGCTTCTGCGCCCTGCTGCTGGCGCTCCCCGCCCGGCGCTGGCTCCTCGCGGGCGCGGTCTGGCTCGCAGGAGTCGCGGCCGCATGGGCCCCGTTCTTCCTCGCCGACGGCCGCACGATTGACGCATTCCACTATCAGATCCACAACTCCGCGGCGTCGGCGCTGCGGGTTCTCGGAGTCGGGTCGGCCCGCACCCCACCCTGGTGCCGGACCGCTCAGCTCGCCGTCGGAACGGGCCTTGCTGCGATCGTTGCGCTGCGGCGGGCTCCAGCTGCGGTGCTGCTGATGGTCATCGGCGTGCGCCTGCTGCTCGATCCTGGCACGCACACCTACTACGACGCGGGCCTGGTCACGGCAACACTGCTAGTGGATGTGCTGCTCCTGCGGCGTTCCGTCCCCTGGCTCACGGCCGGGGCCGTTGCGATGGTCTTCGTCCCGCAGGCCACGCTTCTGGGCACACCAGCCGGCGATGGGTGGCTGCGGGCGGCGTGCCTTATCGTCGCCCTCGCAGTCGGAGCCGCGGCGGCGCTGGTGCCGCGCCCGGAGCCCGGAGCGTCCACAATGATGAGGCCTCGCCGCGCCGCGGTCGATGCCGTGCAAGCGGAATAGGAGTCCGGGGTGCGCATCCTGGTGGTCGAGGACGAGGCCAGGCTGGCCGCGCTGCTGCAGCGCGGCCTTCAGGAGGACGGGTACGTCGTCGATGTGGCCGGCACCGGCCCGGATGGCCTCTGGCGCGCCACCGAATTCGAGTACGACGCCGTCATCCTGGACTGGATGCTGCCGGGCCTGACCGGGCCGGCGGTATGCGCCGAGCTTCGTCGGCGCGGGCGCTGGGCTCCGGTGATCATGCTGACCGCGCGCACATCGGTCGAGGACCGCATCGAGGGACTCGACGCCGGGGCGGACGATTACCTCAGCAAGCCGTTCTCCTACTCCGAGCTCACGGCCCGGTTGCGGGCCCTCCTGCGCCGCGGCACGGTCGAGCGGGCGCCGGTCCTCCAGGCCGGCGAGGTGGCCATCGATCCCGCGGCGCAGCTCGTCACCGTCGCAGGCCAGGAGCTGAGCCTGAGCGCGAAGGAGTACTCGGTACTGGAGTTGCTGGTGCGCAATAAGGACACCGTGCTCAGCCGTGGCCGGATCCTCGAGCACTCCTGGGACTTCGCGTTCGAGCCGAACAGCAACGTCGTCGATCAATATGTCGGCTATCTACGACGGAAGATCGCCGCCCGGACCGACTCAGTGGCCATCGTCACCGTCCGCAGCGTCGGGTACCGGCTGTCCGAGCGGCCCGCGCTGACTACGCCGCAGTGAAGAACCGAGGCAGGAGCCTGGGAACGACGCGGATGGATACGGCGCGGCGGCGGCTGGGCGGGCTGCGCATCCGTCTCGCCCTCGTCTACACAATCGCCGCTGCGATGCTGGTAACCGCCGGGGCGCTGAGCCTGTCGTTCCTGCTGCATCGGGGCCTCGTCCAGAATGTCGACGCCGCATTGACCGCCCGCAGCGAGCAGGTCGGGCAATCGGCCGACCCGGTGGGTCCCGATCCCCTGCCCGGGTCTTCCGGCGATCTGGGCGAGCGGTTCGCAACGGTCACCCAGGTCTACGACGCGCAGGGCCGCCTGACCGCCAGCCAGCCAACTGCATTGCCGGCTCTGCTCTCCGCTGATCGCGCACAAGCGGCGGGAGTCGATGACCGGATCAGCACGATCACGTACGACGGAACCCGGATCCGAGCGCTCGTGCGCAGCCTCGGGTCCGACCGGGAGGGCGCCATCCTGCTGGTCGGCGCGAGCCTGAGTCAGGTCAACGACGATGCCGGGGATATCGACGGAGCGCTGGCATTGGCCGCCCCTATCCTCGTCGTCCTGGCCGGCGCGGGCACGTGGCTGCTGTCCGGCGCGGCGCTGCGGCCCGTGGAGCGCATGCGCTCCGACGCGGCCGACCTGCGCGCCTCTGGTGCCGACCGGCGGCTGACGGTGCCTGCGACCCGGGACGAGCTCGAGTCGCTGGGGCACACGTTGAACGACCTGCTCGACGGCCTGCACGGCGCGCTGCGCCAGCAGCGCGACTTCGTGGCCGACGCCGGGCACGAGCTGCGCACCCCCCTGGCCGTGCTGCGCACCGAGCTGGAGCTGGCGGACCGGCCCGGGCGTACCCCCGAGGAGCTCCGCGACTCGATCCAGCACGCCGCCAGGGAGGTCGACCGACTGTCGGATCTGGCCAACAGCCTGCTCGAGCTGGCGCGCGCCGATTCGCATGCCGCGGCAACCACAGCCGAGGCAGTCGACGTCAGCGCCCTGATCGATGACGCTGCCCGTGCCCACCGCGCCGCGGCCGACTCCGCCGGCATAGAGCTCATCGTCGACTATCCACCGGGGCTGAGCGCAGTTGCCGACCCCGCCAGCCTCCGGCGGGTCCTGGACAACGTGGTCTCCAACGCCTTGGCCCATACTCCACGTCACGGGACGGTTGTGATCGCGGCCGGGCGCGCGGACGCGATCGATGGCGCCGAGACCGACGCGTTGCGGATCACTATTGGCGATACCGGCCCCGGAATGCCGGATGCGTTCCTGCCGCACGCTTTCGAGCGCTTCAGCCGCTCGGACTCCGCGCGGAGCCGGCGCCCTGATCAGGTGGGCACCGGGCTGGGATTGGCAATCGTCGGCGCGATCATGACCGCGCACGGCGGCTCGGCCGCGGCCCGCAATCTGCCCGCCGGCGGGCTGGAGATCACACTGCTGCTGCCGCGAGCGCAGCCGGCCGCTGGATAGCGCCGTTCATCATCCTCACATGATCGGCCGCCAACACTGGGGCGATGCATTTGCCTCGTTCCGTCGCGCTGTCCCATCCATTGGGACAGTCCCGCTTGCTGCGCGTCGCCGCCGCCCTGCTGGCCGCGCTGGTTGCCCTATCGATCTTCGTCCTGATCAAGCCGGGCCCGCTGCCGCTCGATGTCTGGGCGCACCGGCAGTTCGCCGCCCACCGCGGCAGCTCAGCCACCGCCGTCGCCAAGGCCATCACCTTCACCGGCAGCGGGCCCTTCGTGTATCCGATGGCGATCCTCGCGGCGGTCGGCCTATGGCAGCTCCGGGGACGCGCCGCGGGGCTGGCCCTGCTGCTGACGGTCGTGGGCGGCGCAGGGGCAACCGGAGTGCTGAAGGTGGCCGTCGGGAGGCATCGCCCGGCCGCGCGGGACATGCTCGGCACGGCCGAGGCCACGCTGTCCTTCCCCTCCGGCCACACGACATCAGGGGTCCTGCTGTTCGTGGGCACCGCCATGATCGCCACAATCACGGCGACAGCGGCGGCTCGGGCCGCGGCACTGTCCGCAGCCATCGTCTGGGCCGCGGCCATCGCCTGGAGCCGCCTGTACCTCGGTTTCCACTGGCTGTCCGACGTGGTCGCCAGCGCGCTCCTAGGGACGTCTGCGCTGCTGATCTGCGCCTACGTCCTGTCCGCCGTCGTCGTGCCAAACTGGGGCCGTGACGACGAAGGACGGCGGCGGATGGCTCCTGCTGGCCTACCGGATCCCGTCCGAGCCCACCCGTCTGAGGGCCACCGTGTGGCGGCGACTGAAGTCGCTGGGGGCGGTCTACCTCCAGAACTCGGTGGCCGCGCTGCCGGCGGGTGAGAATGCCGAGCGGGCGCTGCTCCGTCTTCGGCACGAGATCCTCGAGATGGACGGCACAGCTGTTCTGCTGTCGAGCGTGGCGCTGGCCGGCGAGCAGGACGTGGTCGCGCTGTTCCACGCGGCGCGCAACAGCGAGTACGAGGAGATCCTGGACAAATGCCGGGACTTCCACACCGGCCTGGAGAAGGAGTACGTCGCCAAGCACTTCACGTTCGGGGAGCTCGAGGAGAACGAGGTCGAGCTCGTCAAGCTGAAGGGCTGGTTGGCCAAGGTGCGCGATCGCGACGTCTTCGGGGCATCCTCGGCAGACGAGGCCGTGAAAGCCCTGGACGAGTGCGAGCAGGCGCTTGAGCGCTACGCCGCACGGGTCTATGCCGAGGAAGGCGACCGGGCCTGACGCTACCGGCGGTTGGCGCGGGTGAGGCGATAGAGGCTCAACGGCAGCAGGACGATCACCGCGACGGGGACGAGCCACCACACGGCAAGGGACGTGGACGCGCTGAGCGCCCATGTTGCGGCAAGGGAGAGCACGACCCCGACCGCGACCCGCCAATCATCGCCGACTATGAAGTCGTACCAGAATGCGCCGAACGACCGGAGTCCGCGGATCATGAGACAGCTCCAGCCTGATCGGCGATGCGGGTATCAGCGGGCATGACGGCGACGGCCGCGCGGCGGCGCAGGACCGCGACGAGCACAAGCGCGTAGGCGGCGATCACCGGGATGATGACCAGCAGCGCGGCGTCCGTCCCGGGCCAGTCACCGCCCGCCCCCTCGACGCCCCAGAAGACGCCGAAGCCGGTCAGCATGATGCCGACGACGAACTTCATGGTGTTCTCGGGGACCCGGGCCAACGGCGCCCGCACGGCCACGCCGGCGATGGCCACGAGCAGCACGGCCGAGGCAGCCGCGACCGCGGCCAAGGGGATGTTGTGCTGGTTGCTCCCGAAGGTCAGTGCGATGAAGGCGACCTCCAGCCCCTCGAGCACAACCCCCTTGAAGGACAAGGTGAAGGCGTACCAGTCGGTGACGAAGGCGCGCCGGTCCGACTGCGCCGCCTGGGCGGCGGCCAACTGGGTCCGGTAGATCAGATCCTCGTCGTGCAGGGCCTTATTGCCGCTGGCCCGCAGGATCGCCTTGCGCAGCCACTGCAGGCCGAACACCAGCAGCAGTCCCCCGATGAACAGCCGGAGGCCGCCCAGCGGGATCGACGACACCGCGGGCCCGAGCGCCGCGATGATGACGGTCAGCGTGAGCAGCCCGGATGCCAGGCCCAGGAGGGTCGATCGCCATTCCCTGGCCGTGCCGGCGGCCAGAATGATGGTGAGCGCCTCGACCGCCTCGACGATGCAGGCAAGGAACACTGCGATGAACAGGGCTGAGCCGCTCATGCCTGACTCCTGACGGGCGGAACCGCTGGCGGAATGTGCCGCACGGCACGTCGCCATGCTAACCGCTGTTAGCTTTAGCTCCTAACGCATCGAGCGATGCGAACGCGAGAACTGTGCCCTCGACCCGCACATCAACCTGATCCCCCGCCGCCAGAGCCGCGGTGCCGGCGAGACGGGCCTCGACAACCTCGCCGCTTGGCAGCCGGATCGCGGCCAGCTTGTCGGCCCCGAGGTAGTCGACGGCGGTGACCACTGCCGCTGTCCCAGAGTGGACCGTCACCTGCTCCGGCCGGATGAATACAGCGGCGGAGGTGAACGGCGCCGAGTCGGCCAGGGGCAGTCGGCCCAAGGCGCACTCGACCCAGTCCCCCGCGGCCCGCCCCTGAAGGGTGCTGCCCGCGCCCAGCAGCCGGGCGCATTCAAGGTCGATGGGGCGCAGGTAGATCTCCGGCCCAGGGGCAACCTGCCGGAACCGCCCCGCCACCATCACGGCGACTTGGTCGGCCAGCGCCAGCGCCTCGCTCTGGTCATGGGTGACGAGCAGGGTCGTCACCCCCTCCTCACGCAGCGCTGCCGCGACGGCCGTGCGGGTGCTCACCCGCGCGGAGGCATCGAGGGAGGAGAACGGCTCGTCGAGCAGGACGAGCGAGGGACGGCGGGCCAGGGCCCGGGCCAGCGCGACCCGCTGCTGCTGGCCGCCGGACAGCTCATGGGGATGCCGTGCCGCGTGTCCCCGATCAAGCCCGACGAGCTCGATCAGTTGCTCCACCCGCGACCGCTTGGCCTTCCGGCCCGCCGGCCACCGGGCGAGCCCGAAGCCGATGTTGGCTCGCACATCCAGATGAGGGAACAGCGCGCCCTCCTGAGCCACGTAGCCCACGTCGCGGCGATTCGGCGGCGTCGACCGGCCACTGCCCTGCACAGAGCGACCGGCGATGGAGATCGTGCCGCCGTCGGATCGCTCGAAACCGGCGACCAGTCGCAGCAGCGTCGTCTTGCCGCACCCGGACGGGCCCAGGATCGCCGTGGTGGTCCTGCCTGGGATCGTCAAATCGATGCCGTCCAGGACGCGCAGACGCCCGAACGACTTGGAGATGCCCCGTACCTCCAGCGCCGCTCCATCATTCATAGCTTGCTCCTGTGAAGTGGGATTGGCGCAGCAGCAACCAGGCCGCCGGTGTGGACAGCACGATCATGCATACGGCGTACGGCGCCGCGCCCGGGTAGTCGATCTCCGAGGTGGCCGCCCAGAATTCCGTGGCCAGGGTATGCGTGCCGGTCGGGGCCAGCAGCAGGGTCGCCGTCAGCTCGGTGGTCACCGCCAGGAACACCAGCGCCATCGCGGCGAGGATGCCCGGAGCCGCCAGCGGAATTGTGACGCGCAGGAATGTCGCCAGAGCCGACTGGCCGAGCGCGCGTGACGCCTGATCCAACGACGGCGGCGCCTGTTGGATCGCGGATCGCAGATTCACCATGGCCCGCGGCAGGAACAGCATCACATAGGCGGCGATGATCAGCGGAGTTGTCTGGTAAAGCGGCCGGGCGTACCGGATCGATGCCGTCACCAGCGCCAGGCCGACGACCACGCCCGGCAGGGAGCTGGCCAGATACGTCGTGCGCTCCAATGCCGTCGTCAGCGCGCTGCGGTACCGAACTGCGAGCCAGGCCACCGGGAAGCCGACGGCAACGGCGATCACCGACGCCGCGGCCCCGAGCTTGAGGGTGCTCCACACCACCGGCGCGATCTCTCCCAGCGTCCACGAGTCGGCGCCGGTGTACGTAAGCCAGTGCGTCACGCTGTAGGCGGGGACGCCGATCCCGAGCGCGACCACGCCGGCGACTCCGGCGGTGACTGGGATCGCCCACCAGCCGAGCCGGATCCGCGGCCGGCTGCGCGACGCACCGGATCCGACGCGGGCGGTGCGGGCCCGGCCGCGCAGGAAGACCTCCAGCGTGACCAGAACCAGGCAGCAGGCCACCAGCACGCCGGCGAGCACATTGGCGGCGGTCGAGGCGAAGGTCGACTCGTATTGGGCGATGATCGCGGTGGCGAAGGTCGGGTAGCGCAGCTGCTCGATGGCGCCGTACTCCGCCAGCAGGTGCAGGGAGACCAGCAGCCCGCCACCGAGAATCGGCGTCCGCAACTGCGGCAGCACCACCCGCAGGAAGGTCCGCACCGGACCGGTTCCCAGTGCCCGCGCGGACTCCTCGAGCGCCGGGTCCAGTCCCCGGAGCGTGGCTGCCACTGGCAGCAGGACAAACGGGTAGTACGACAGCACGGTAACGATCGTCGCGGCCTTCAGGCCGTCGAGCTCCGGCCGCACGGTGATCCACGCGTAGCTGTTGATGAACGCCGGAATGGCGAGCGGCGCGGCCAGCAGCGCCCGCCACAGGGCGGCGAATGGAAGGGAGGTCCGCTCCAGAATCCAGGCCAGGCCGAGTCCCAGAGCTATACATCCCGCGGTGGCGGTTGCACAGAGCCACAGGGTGTTCAGCAGCAGCTCGCCGATCAGCGGCCGGAGCACCAGCGGCCGGATCTCGTCCCAGCCGACCCGAAATCCGTAGCTGAGGATGGAAATCAGCGGGATCGACGCGAACACCGCGACTGCGAGCGCGCACGCCAGCAGGCGCAGCGGCGGCAGGGAGCGCATTCGCCCCACCGCGGCTGCGCCGGCCGAATCAGTTCTCCGAGTCAGGCGCACCGCTGGACTATCAGATCAGTCCGGCGTTCGTCACAAGCGTCACAACCTTGGGGCTGTTGAGCTTCGACAGATCGACCGTCGGCGGGCTGAGCTGCGTCATCGGCTTCAGCGCCGGGTTGGAGGGCGCGTCGGTCGCGACGCAGTACTCGAAGGCCGTGCCATCGGCGAGCACCTTCTGGCCGGTTTTGCCGGTGATGAAGTTGACCAGCGCCTGGGCCTCGTTCGGGTGCTTGCTCGAGGCGAGCACCCCGCCTCCGGACACGCTGAGGAACGCGCCCGGATCCTGGTTCTTGAAGAAGTGCAGCTGGACGTTGGCGCTGTTCTCCTTCGTCTTGGCCTGATCGCCGTACCAGTAGTAGTGATAGATGATCGCGCTGGCGACGGTGCCGGCGTTGACGGCCTTCATCGCCGCCGTGTTCCCGGTGAACTGCTGGCCGTTGCTCTTGAGCGCCTTCAGCCAATCGGCGGTAGCGGATTCGCCCTTGAGCTCGAGCATCGCGCTGACGATCGCCTGGAAGTCGGCGCCCTTCGGCGCCGCGCCCCACTTGCCGTCCCATTTAGCGTCCCGCAGATCCATGATCGACGTCGGCAGGTCGGCCTCGGCGATCATGGCCGGGTTGTAGGCCATGACCGTCGAGCGGGCCGCAATACCGGTCCACTTGCCGCTGGACGGCTTGAAGCTCGCCGGCACCTGCGCCAGCGTCGCCTTGTCCAGCGGGGCCAGCAGTCCCGCGTTCTCGACCAGGCTCATGCCCGGGGAGTTCTCGGTGAGGAAGACATCGGCGGGCGAGGCGGATCCTTCGGCAACTATCTGATTGGCCATCGTCAGGTCGCTTCCCTGGCGGATCTCCACTTTGACGCCGGTCTCGGCCGTGAAGGCCGCGACCCACGCCGCGCTCAGTGTGTCGTGCTGGGCGTTGTAGAGGACAAGGGTGACGCCGGTGTCCAGCGTCGGCGTCGCGCCAGCGGACGTCTCGGTGCCGCCGGAGGAACCTGTTTCGCCGGATCCGCCCGAGCTGCCCCCGCAGGCGGCGAGAGCGAGGGCCGCGAGAGCGGCGATCGGGGCGAGAGCCCGCTTGCTGAGCGCATGCACGTGGACATCCTCTGTTCGGCCAGACTAGGTATGGAAACCCTACCCTAAGCGACCGACGGCGACGGCCCAGCAAGTGGGCAGGCTACCGCCGGCTCGGCACTGGACGGGTCAGCCCGAGCTGATCCCGGAGCGTCCCGTCGGTGTACTCCGGGCGGGCGACGCCTCGGGCCCGCAGCAGCGGCGCGACGTGATCGACGAACAGCGCGGCATCGGTCGGCAGTCGCAGCGGCTGCAGGGTCACCCCGTCCGCCGCCCCGGCCCGCCACCACTGCTCGATGAGGTCGGCCATTGCCTCCGGCGTGCCGGTGAAGTGCAGCCCGCCCGGCAGCTCGGCGAACCGCTCCGCCGTCTGCCGGAAAGTCAGGCCATCGGCGCGGGCGGTGCGCATCACCGTCTCGGCGAAGGTGACGCTCGTGGCCTGCTCGAACAGCCAGTAAGGGAAAGCCCCATCGACGTCCAGCTCCCGTACCGCGGCGGAATCGGCACCGGCCAGGTTCGCCAGGTTGAGCAGGCGGAACTCCGCGCTCGAGGCGTCCTGAAGCTGCTGGTACGAGGCCTGGGCCTCCCGGTCGGTGCTGCCCAGGACGAAGGACAGGCCCGGAAGCGTGCGGATGTCATCGGCCTGACGCCCGTTCGCGACGGCGGCATCACGCAGCTTCGCGCGGAAGGCGATGCCCTCGGCGATGGTCGACTGCGGGGTGAACACGAGGTCGGCGAACCGGCTGGCCAGCGCCATACCCGGGGCTGAGGATCCAGCCTGGACCAGCAGCGGATGCCCCTGCGGTGAGCGGGGGAACGGGAGAATCCCAGCGACGGAGAAGTGCTCGCCGCGGTGGTTCGGCGGATGGATTCGGCTCTGGTCGGCCCATTCGCCGGAGGCCGCCTCCGCGAGGACGGCGTCGTCGTCCCAGCTGTCCCATACCTGCTGAACAACCTCGACGAACTCCTGCGCCCGGCGGTAGCGATCCCCGTGCTCGGGGTGCCCGGCCAGGCCGAAGTTCCCTGCGGCCAGCGGGTTGCCGGTGGTCACGATGTTCCAGCCCGCCCGGCCGGCACTGAGGTGGTCCAGGGTGGCGAATCGGCGGGCGACGTCCCACGGCGTGCCGTAGGTCGTCGACGCCGTGGCCAGGAGCCCGAGATGCGTCGTCACGGGGGTGAGCGCCGCGAGTATGTCGATCGGGTCGAATCCGGACTGCGCCATGAACCTCGTGCGGAAGGGCGCAACGCCTGGGGAATCGGCGAAGAAGATCGAGTCCAGCACGCCGCGCTCCGCGGCGCGCGCGATATCCACGAAGTGCTGAAGGCCGACCGGGCCCTTCGGCGCACCAGGGACGCGCCACGAGGCCTCGTGGTAGCCGGTGCCGGACACGAACAGATTCAAATGCGCGTAGCGGGACACGAGTTCTCCTGGGGCATCGGGGCGGACGCATCGGCCAACCTCGGCCCCCGGTTGATCATTCCGCGGCCGTCGGCGCCGGCCGTCATTGCGTACGAATGCCGTACGGATTAGCGTGCGGCCATGCGCACCTCCATGACCGACATGATCGGCTGCGAGTACCCGATCTTCGCCTTCAGCCACTGCCGCGATGTCATCGCCGCAGTGACCAATGCCGGTGGCTTCGGGATCTTCGGGGCGACCGGCAGATCCGCCGGCGACGTCGACGTCGACTTGGCCTGGCTCGATGCGAACACCCGCGGCAAGTACGGCATCGACCTGCTGCTGCCGCAGAAGCTCGGCATCCCGGGATCGATCGGGCCGCTGCCACCGCCCCCCGCCGAGCAGCTGGAGTTCGTCGAGGCGCTGATGACCCGTTACGGCGTTCCGCCGCTGCCGGAGGACGACGCCCACCAGTTGCGGCTCTCGCAGCGAGCCAACGAGATGATGAGTGATGCCGTCGAGATCTGGGACATCGCCGGCGAGCACAACGTGTCGATGTACGTCAGTGCCCTCGGCGCGCCGCCGCCGGACCTGATCGAGCAGGCCCACTCCCGCGGCGGGGTGGTGGGCGGCCTGGTCGGCGCGGCCCCGCACGCGAAGCGGCAGCTGCAGGCCGGCGTCGATTTCGTGGTCGCACAGGGCACCGAGGCCGGCGGGCACTGCGGGGAGATCGCGACCATGGTGCTCGTGCCCGACATCGTCGACGTCATGGGCGATATCCCCGTGCTGGCCGCCGGCGGCATCGCGACCGGACGGCAGATGGCCGCCGCGCTGGCCCTCGGCGCGGCCGGCGTCTGGACCGGATCGGTCTGGCTGACTACCCACGAGGCCGAGACGGACCCGGTCGTCAAGGAGAAGTTCCTGCGCGCGACGGCGTCGGACACCGTGCGATCGCGCTCCAGCACCGGCAAGCCCGCGCGTCAGCTCCGCTCGGCGTGGACCTCGGAATGGGAGGACCCGGCCAACCCGGATCCACTCGGCATGCCCATGCACGGGGCGCTCATTCGCGAGGCCAAGGCCCGCATCCGCCGCGGATCCCATGTGCCCGGCAGCGGCTCCGAGGCACTGGCCAACTACTTCGTCGGCCAGGTTGTCGGGCGACTCAACACAGTCAAATCCTCGCGCCAGGTCGTGGAGGAGATGGTCGGGGAGTACATCGACGTGATGGCGCGCCTCGAGAGCATCAACGCCTAGCCGCGACGGCCGGCACCGCGACGAGAAAAGACGCGAGCGCCGCATCGACGACCGAGGCGACGTAGCCGGCGCGGTGCGCGATCAAGGTGGGGCGCTCCGCCGCCAGTGC
>JAOPVO010000030.1 GCA_025966155.1 Pseudonocardiales bacterium | reverse complement strand
GGGCCGCGCGACCGACCCCGCCCACGCGGATGCCGAGGACCCGCCGCCGTTCTAAGCCGTGGCCGAGGTTCGCCTAGCAGCCAACGCAACACCGACGGTCCCCGGCCGCGGTTCTAGGCCGTAGCCGGGGTGCGAGCCTCGATAGCCAACGCAATTCCGGCGGCGCCCAGCATCGTGCCGGTGATCTTGCGCTGGCGGCGGATCCAAGCCGGGCGGGTGGCCACGAAGGTCGCCAGGCTGCCGGCGACCAGAAGGATTGCGGCATTGATGAGCATGCTCACGCTGATCTGGATCGACCCCAGCACGAAGCCCTGAAGCATCACGCTGCCCGCGGACGGGTCGATGAACTGGGGGATCAGCGCCACGTACATCACTGCAGCTTTGGGGTTCAGCAGGTTGGTCAACAGGCCCATGCGGAACAGCTTGGCGCGGCTGTCGCGCGGGAGCGACCGGGCCTCGAAGAGGGCGACGCCGCCTGGTCGCAGGGTCCTCCATGCCAGCCACAGCAGGTACCCGGCACCGGCGAGCTTCAGCCCGACGTACAGCCAGGGCACCAGAATGAACACCGCGGCGAGACCGAGGTTCGCCATCGTCATGTACAGGACGAAGCCGACCATGGTGCCCAGCAACGAGACCATGCCCGCGCGCCACCCCTGGCTGACGCTGCGGGACACCAGATAGATCATGTTCGGGCCCGGGGTCAGCACCATCCCCAACGCCACCAGCGCCATGCCGATCGCGGCCGACGCGGAGACCATCACTGGCCCAGGTTAAGTCCGAGGTCCAGTCGTTTGCCGCACCGTCATGGCCGTCGGGTGCACAGCTGGTCGTCGGGGACGAGATCGGTGGCTCCCGACGACTGGCCCAGGCACACAGCATCCGGGAAAACCTGCTTGATGACATCGGAGATCAGCGGTGTCGCATCAAGCCGCGTGCCGTTGGGCGAGGTGACCTCGATGTAGACATCCCGATCGACAACCGTGATCACCAGGGGCTTGCTGGGGTCGACCTCGCCCGAATCATTCTCCTCGGGCTGCCACAGCACATCGTTGATGTAGAACTGCTGCGCCGCGCTGCCGGCCACTAGACCAGCGGGCCGGTTGACGCCGCAGCGAAGGACCGTGGCCGGGTCGCCCCAGGCCGCGACCTGCGGGCTGTCGCTGTCGACCTCGCGCTTCTCCAGCAGCTGGAAGGAGTCCGGCAGCGCGGCCATCAGCGCATCGCATGCCTCGACCCGCGGCGGCGCATCGACCTTGACCTTGCCGCTCCCGTCGTTGCCCCCAAGCCCACCGGCGAACGCGAACGCGAGGATGATCACGATGGGGATAGTGAGCGCCGTCGCGATCAGGGCGGCCCGTCGCCGCGACGGCGGAGGCGTAGGCGACGCTGGTTTCGAAGCACCGGCCTTTCGCGATCCGGTTGCGCTTGCACGGGCGGCTTGGCCGGGGCTGGACTCGGTGGAGGCGTTGACGGCGTGGCCTTCCTCGAGGTCGGTCGACGGACCGGTAGAACCTAACCCAGCATTCGAAGCAGGGCCTGAGGAGGACGTCATCACAGTCGCGGACGAGGGCGAGTTCGGGCTCATCGTGCGATTGACGGCCGCACTGCGCCCAACCGACCAGGTCATCCTCGGTCCCGGCGACGACGCGGCCATCACCCGCGCCGGCGATGGGCGCGTGGTGTCCAGCACCGACCTGATGGTCGAGGGCGTGCACTTCCGCCGCGACTGGTCCAGCGCCAACGACGTCGGCCGCAAGGCCGCCGCGGCCAACCTCGCCGACATCGCCGCGATGGGCGCCGCGCCCACTGCGCTGCTGCTCGGACTGGCGGCCCCGCCCGATCTCCCGACGGCGTGGGCAGTCGAGGTCATGGATGGCATGCGCCAGGAGTGCGGCCAGATTGGCGCGGCCATCGTCGGCGGCGACGTCGTGCGCTCGCCGACGCTGATGCTGGCCGTCACCGCGCTCGGCGACCTGCAGGGCCGCGCGCCGGTGCTGCGCAGCGGCGCCCGCCCCGGCGATGTCGTTGCCCTCGCGGGGCGCTTGGGCTGGGCCGAGGCCGGGCTGGCCGTGCTGTCGCGGGGATTCCGGTCGCCGGTCGGCGTCGTGTCCGCGCACCGCCACCCCGAGCCGCCCTACGGCGAGGGGATCCGCGCAGCGGAGCTCGGCGCGACCTCGATGACCGATGTGAGCGACGGGCTGGTGGCCGATGCCCGATCGCTGGCCACGGCCAGCGGCGTCCGCATCGAGCTCAAGACCACCGCACTGACTCTGCCGGCGAAGCTGCGCGACGTCGCCTCGGCCCTGAATGTCGACCCGCTGACCTGGGTCCTGGGCGGCGGCGACGATCACGCGCTGCTGGCCACCTTCCCGCCCGAGGCGGTCGCGGGGCTCGGCGATGCGTGGACCGTCATCGGCTCGGTCGCCCAAGGCGAGGGTGTGCGAGTGGACGGCCGGGTGTGGCGCGGGTCCGCCGGCTCCGAGCACTTCCGCTAGCCCGCCAACCGGCAGACCCTCAAGTCGGCTGACCTTCAACGCAGCGATCCCGGGATGACTGGGTCATCCCGGGATCGGGTCCTGCGGTAGTTCTCGTCGTGCGGTACTGCTCGTTCGTCCGATCAGTGGCGGCCTGAATTAGGCGCGCGTGACCTTTCCGGCCTTAAGGCAGGACGTGCAGACGGTCAGGCGCTTCTTGGTGCCGGGGGCAACCATGGCGCGGACCTTCTGCACATTCGGGTTCCAGCGACGGTGAGTCCGCCGGTGGGAGTGGGACACCGACATACCGAAGCCCGGCCCCTTGCCGCACACATCGCACCTGCTGGCCACCGGAATCTCCTTCAACACGAATCGACTTGACTGAGCGCGGGGCGCTCGAGGTTCTGCACAATCGGCACGGTCTGCGCCGGGCAACCGGTCGAGTGTAACGACAGCAGGGCGGCATGACCAATCCCACGGCCGCGCCCATGGTGGAGGCGATGTGAACGGCGCACCAACAAGTAGTGTGCGGCCTCAGTGGCGGACCGATTCACTGACCGCAAGCGCATCCAGGAGGTGGCGGGTGCTCGATGTGCTCGATGCCTCGGCGATGCGCCGGTGGTGCTCGGCCAGTCTCGATGCCCTGACCGCCCAGCGCGGTCGGATCGATGACCTGAACGTGTTCCCGGTAGCCGACGGCGACACCGGCACCAACCTCGGCCAGACCCTCGGCGCGGCGTCGGAGGCCATGCGGGCCATCGACTCGGCCGATGCCAGCACGCTCCTGCACGCGATGGCCGAAGGCGCGGCCCGCGGGGCCCGCGGCAATTCGGGGGTGATCCTGGCGCAGCTGCTGAGCGGCCTCGCCGCGACGGCGCGCGAGGAGTCCACTGGCGACGGCGCGATTAATGCCTGCACCTTCGCCCGCGGGCTGGCCCGAGGCGCTGGCCGGGCCCGCGCTGCGCTGGCCGAGCCCGTCGACGGGACGATCCTGTCGGTGGCCGATGCCGCGGGCTCGGCTGCGCTTGCGGTCGGCTGCGGCTCGGCCGGCTCGTCGGCGCGCGACGCACAGGCTGGTGTGGG
>JAOPVO010000027.1 GCA_025966155.1 Pseudonocardiales bacterium | reverse complement strand
GACGCCGCCGAGTCCCGCCACAGTCGCCTCGACCATCGCGCGCACCGAGACGTCGTCGCGGGGGTCCGCGGCCCGCCCGATCGCCGTAGCACCGGTCGCCCGTAGGCCCGCGACCGCCGCATCGAGGTCGGCCTGCCCGCGCGCGACCAGCGCGACGCTTGTGCCCTCGGCGGCCAGCGCCCGCGCCACGGCCAGCCCGATGCCTCGGCTCGCGCCGGTGACGATGGCCCGCTTCCCCTGCAGCTGAAGATCCATACGCCCAGCCTCGCACGCCCGAAGCGGCTCGGGAACAGAACCCGCTGCCTCCGGCGTTGGAGCCCACAGTTGCATGCAAATGCATGAAACGTGCGAGAGCAGTGAGCCACAGCAAGGAGAAGGCCATGCAGATCGGAATCTTCGGAGTCGGCGACCTCACCCAGGACCCGACCACCGGAACGACGCCCAGCGAGCACGAGCGGATCAAGGCGATCACCACCATCGCCCAGCACGCCGAGGCGGTTGGCCTGGACGTCGTTGCCCTCGGCGAGCACCACAACCCGCCGTTCGTGCCGAGCTCGCCGACGACGCTGCTGGGCTACGTGGCCGCACGCACCGAGCGGATCCTGCTGTCCACGTCGACCACCCTGATCACCACGAACGACCCGGTGAAGATCGCCGAGGACTTCGCGACGCTGCAGCACCTCGCCGACGGGCGGGTCGACCTGATGCTCGGGCGCGGCAACACCGGCCCGGTGTATCCGTGGTTCGGCAAGGACATCCGCGATGGCGTCCGCCTCGCACTCGAGAACTACGCGCTGCTGCGCCGGCTCTGGGACGAGGAGGTCGTGGATTGGAAGGGGAAGTTCCGCACCCCGCTGCAGCAGTTCACCTCGACGCCGCGCCCGCTGGACGGGATCGCCCCGTTCGTCTGGCACGGCTCGATCCGGACCCCGGAGATCGCCGAGCAGGCCGCCTACTACGGCGACGGGTTCTTCGCCAATCACATCTTCTGGCCTGCGGAGCACACCAAGCAGATGGTCGAGCTGTACCGCGCCCGCTACGAGAAGTACGGCCACGGCGCGGCGCACCAGGCGATCGTCGGGCTCGGCGGCCAGGTGTTCATGCGGCGCAACTCCCAGGATGCGGTGAATGAGTTCCGGCCGTACTTCGACAACGCGCCCGTCTACGGGCACGGGCCGTCGATGGAGGACTTCACCGCCCAGACCCCGCTGACCGTCGGCAGCCCGCAGCAGGTCATCGAGAAGACCCTGGCCTTCCGCGAGTACGCCGGGGACTACCAGCGCCAGCTCTACCTGATCGACCACGCCGGCCTGCCGCTGAAGACGGTTCTCGAGCAGTTGGACCTGCTCGGGGAGGTTGCCCAGGTTCTTCGCACGGAGTTCGACCGCCTGCGGCCGGCCGACGTGCCCGAGGCGCCGACCTTCGCCAGCCGCAAGGCCGCCGCGCTCGCTCTGGCCGCGAGCCCGGCATCGGCAGTTTCAGCCGCCTGACGTGGCCCACGCCAAAGCCGCAGCCGGCGCATGGGAGGCCCTGCTTCGGGCCCAGGTCACTCTCATGCGCCGGTTCGGCGAGGACGACATCTGGGACGAGCTGTCGATGCGCGAGTACGACGTGCTGTTCACGCTGTCGCTGGCACCCGCCGGGAGGCTCCGCCTGCGCGAGCTCAACGAGCGGATCCTTCTGGCCCAGCCCAGCCTGAGCCGTCTGATCGACCGTCTGGTGCAGGGCGGCCTGGTGCGCCGCGAGGTCCCCGAGGGCGATCGGCGCGGCACGCTGGTGTGCCTGACGCCCGACGGTGCGCTGGTCCAGCGGCGGATCGGGCGCCGCCACGCTGCACGCATCGCCGCCTACGTCGGGGGCGCGCTCAGCCCGCAGGACCTCGCCGACCTCGAGCGCATCGCCACTTCCCTGCGCATCGCCCAGCCGGGCATCGCCTTCCGGGACTGATCGCAGCGCGGGCTCGCCAGGCGCGTCATCGTGCACCCTCAGCTGAAGCCCCGCGGCCACCGGCTGCACTGACACGACCAGTTCGCGCGCCCCGGCCCGCAGCGCATTGGTGACCAGCTCCGTCGCGACCAGGACGATGTCGGCCAGCGCGCCCCGGCCCAGACCCAGCTCACCGGCCGCCTCGGCGAGGTGCGCGCGCACAGCCCCCGCGGTGCCGGCGTCGACGCCGGCATCGTGAAGAACGGTGGCACTCATAGCGGTCGGCCCCTTTGGTCCGTCTGGCGGGCACCGTTGGCCCCGCTCAGGCTTCCCCTGCGGGCTCGCGGCAACCCGCTGCCATGGAATTCGGACATCCCACAGCAGTCCGTCGCCCGATGCACCTAGCCCGCGGGACGGCGTTCGGCATATAACGACACGTGAGATCCGCGCGCGCTGCGCGCTGGTCCGCGATGTCCGCGATGAGGCGGCTCACACGAGGTCAGGGAGAGTGATTGCACGTGGCTGACAAGCCGGTACCGAAGCCGACACCAGAATCAAAGCCCTATTGGGACCACGCCAACGAGGGCGAGCTGTGGCTCCAGAAGTGCGTGACGACTGGGAAGCACTTCTTCCCGCCGCGCAACTACTCGCCGTTCACGATCGGCGGGGAGATCGAGTGGGTGAAGGCGAGCGGCAAGGCCACGCTCTACTCCTACGTGATCAACCACCGCCCGGCCCCCGGCTTCGAGGATGACGGCCTGTACGCCATCGCCGTCGTCCAGCTCGAAGAGGGCCCGCGCCTGATGACCAACATCGTCGGGATCGAGATCACCCCGGAGAACCTGGTTCTGGACATGCCGTTGACCGTCCAGTTCGAGGCCCGTGGCGAGCAGCAGGTCCCCGTATTCGCCCCCGAGGGAGGCTCCAAGTGAAGCCGGGAAGCATTGCGATCGTCGGAGCCGCAGAGACCGATGAGGTCGGCAAGCTCCCCAATCACTCCCAGATCCACCTGCACGTCGAGGCCGCGCGCAACGCCATGCGGGACGCGCAGCTCGATGTCGGCGACATCGACGGCATCGCCGGCGCCGGCGCATCCATCGAGGTCGCGTGGCACCTGGGCATCAAGCCCACCTACGTCGACACCACCGCGGTCGGCGGGACGTCGTTCCTGCTGCACGTCCGCCACGCCGCGGCGGCCATCACGGCCGGCCACGCCAAGACCGTGCTGATCACCCACGGCGAGTCCGGGCGCTCCCGCAATGGCGTCCCGGGCCGGGCGCCCGACGCATCGGGCCCCAGCGGGCAGTACGAGGCGCCGTACGGCGTCTTCGGGCCGCCGTCGATGTTCACCGTCCCGGTGCTGCGGTTCCTCAAGGACCGCGGACTGACCCAGGACCACCTGGCCGAGGTTGCCGTCGCGCAGCGTCGCTGGTCCAGCCAGGTCCCGCGGGCGATGATGCGCGACCTGATCACCGTCGAGGACGTCTACGCCTCGCGGATGATCGCGTACCCGTTCCACATCCTCGAGGTCTGCCTCGTCACCGACGGCGGCGGCGCGCTCATCGTCACCTCCGCCGAGCGGGCCAAGGACTTCCCGACCAAGCCGGTGTACCTGCTGGGCTCGGGCGAGTCGATGGAGACCCCCATCGTCTCGCAGATGGACGACTTCGCGACCTCGGGCGGCTTCACCCGCTCGAGCAACTCGGCGTGGACCGAGTCCGGGCTGTCGCCGAAGGACATCGACCACCTGATGGTCTATGACGCCTTCGCCCACCTCCCGCTGTACGGCCTCGAGGACCTCGGGTTCGTCGGCAAGGGCGAGTCCGGCGATTTCGTCGCCGAGGGCCACACCTCCCCCGGTGGCAAGCTGCCGATGAACACCAACGGCGGCGGCCTGTCGTACACCCACTCGGGCATGTACGGCATGTACGCGATCCAGGAGTCCGTGCGCCAGCTGCGCGGCGAGGCCGCGGCGCAGGTCCCGAATGTCAAGACCAGCTTCGTGCAGGGCGTCGGCGGCATGTTCATGGCCGCCGGCTCGCTGGTGCTCGCGAACGAGCAGCCGTAACCAGCTAGCGAGTCGATGAGCGCCCCTGCCGCACCTCGCGGCGGGGGCGCTTGTCGTTTCTCAGCTGGGTTCCTTAGCACGCGAATCGATAGCACCGGCCTTCTAACGTCGCCATGAGGGCAGCTAAGCTCCCCGGGTAAGCCTGTCAGTGTCGACATGTGTGGGGGCTGGGTTCCGCAGTGGCCGTGACGAACGACCGGCCAGCTGCGACCGCTGGATCGGCCGCAGCCGACGGGCCGCTCGGGCTGCCGCGCGATATCTGGGTGCTGTCGATCATCTCCTTCTTCGTCAGCATCGGGTTCGGCATCATCGGCCCGGCCATCCCGTTGCTGGCCAAGCAGTTCGGCGTCGGGGCCTTCATGGCCGGCCTCGCGATCAGTGCCTTCGCCGCGTTCCGGCTGCTCTCGGCGCTGGGGTGCGGCGCACTGGTCGGGCGCCTCGGCGAGCGCACGGTGCTCGCGACCGGCCTGGTGATCCAGGCGACGACCAGCATCCTGGCCGGCCTGGCGCCGACCTTCGAGCTGCTGGTGACGTTCCGCGCGATCGGCGGTATCGGCAGCGCCGCGTTCTCGATCTCCTCGATGATCCTGCTGCTGCGCCTCGCGCCGGAGGACAAGCGCGGGCGGGCCATGGGCGTCTACCAGGGCGGCGGCATCATGGGCGCGATCGCCGGCCCGGCCATCGGCGGGGTGCTCGCCGAGATCACCCCGCGCCTGCCGCTGCTCGTGTACGGCGGGTTCCTGCTGCTGGCCGCGGCGGTCGGGCTCGCCAAGCTGACCCCCCTGTCCACCCACGAGTCCGCGCCGATCGAGGAGGCGCTGCAGGCCGAGGACATCGAGGACAACATCGCCGTCACCCAGCCGGTCGCCGCCAGCGACGGGCGGGCGCAGGTGCCCCTCGGGCCGGCCTATCTCGCCTGCCTCCTGGCCAACTTCGCCTCGGGCTGGGTGTTCTACGGGATGCGCAACTCGCTGCTGCCGCTGTTCATCAACGAGGACCTGAACAAGTCCGCCGCCTGGACCGGGCTGGCCTTCTTCCTGGCCGCCATCGTGCAGGGCCTGACTCTGCTGAAGGCCGGCTGGGTCGCGGACATCCTCGGGCGGCGGATCGCCCTGCTGCTGGGGCTCAGCATCGGGCTCGGGTCTCTGCTGGCGATAGCCCTGCCGATCAGCGCCCTGGTGTTCCTGGTGCCGATGATGACCTTCGGCATCGGCGCGGCCTTCATGGCCACGGCGCCGGCGGCGCTGCTGGGCGACATCGCCCACGGCCGCGGCGGGAAGGTCATCGCGATCTTCTCGATGATGTCCGACTTCGGCGCCATTGTCGGCCCGGTCGTCTCGGGCATCGTGGCCGATCAGTACTCCTATGCCGCGGCCTTCCTGCTGTCTGCCGGGGTCATCGTCCTTGCCCTGATCCCCGCGCTCATGCTCCGATCACCGTCAGCCAAGTAGCAACAGCGACCACCGGCGTTCTCTGGAGGCTTGCCATGACCGCTCCTCTGCATGACCTGCGCATCGTCGATCTGACCACGGGCATCAGCGGGGCGGTGGCGACGCTGTTCTTCGCCGACTTCGGCGGGAGCGTGGTGAAGGTCGAGCCCCCCGGGGGGGACCCGACGCGCGCCGAGCCGGGCTTCGCCATGTGGGCCCGGGGCAAGCGGTCCCTCCAGCTGGACCTGTCCGCCACGGGCGACCGCGACGCGCTGGCCGAACTGCTGCGCGACGCCGATGTGTGCGTGACGAACGACGACGGCTCGGACCCGCAGAGCCCGATCGCTCTGTCGCTTAGCGCCGCTGCGAACACCCGGCTCATCGTGCTGGAGATGCCGGCCTATGTCGGCCCCGCGCCGTGGGCCGGCAACGTTGAGTCCAATGAGCTGCTGAGCGCGTCGATGGGCGTGTCGCTGCGCCAATCGTCGTTCGAGGACGCGCCGGTCGACCCGGTGTCCAAGCACCTGCTCTACGAGCAGGGCATCTGGGCCGGTGCGTGCGCCATCGCCGCGCTGGTCGAGCGGGAGTCCTCGGGGGCGGGCCAGCGGGTGCTGGTGTCCGGCGCGCACGGATCGGCGGTCGCCGGATCCGCGACGCTGGTCGTCGACCCGGCCAACACCGCCACGGCTCCCCCGCCCGGGCCGGGCGGGCCCAACCAGTTCTATACCCGCTACCAGTGCAGCGACGGGCTCTGGCTGTTCCTCGGCTCGCTGACGCCGAAATTCCAGTACCGCGCGATGGCCGGCCTCGGGCTCAAGGCGATGCTCGATGACCCGCGCCTGGCCGGCGGGCTGGAGAAGCCCCTGGACAATGACGTCAAGGCGTGGCTGCGCGCGGAGATGACCGCCACCTTCGCCAGCGACACCCGCGAGCACTGGCTGGAGCAGCTGCGCATCGCCGACTGCCCGGCCGGTCCGCTGCTGTCCCGCGAGGACTGGCTGGATCACCCGCAGATCCGGGCGATCGGCATGCGCCAGACCGTCACCGATCCCGAGCGCGGCGAGGTCGTGATGCCCGGCATGCCGCTGGTCATGACCGCATCGCCGGCCATCCCCGCCGTCCCGGCACCGACGCTGGGCGAGGCGGCCGGCTTCGCATGGCCCGAGCGCGAGGACAGCCCCGCGCCTGCGGGCGACCCGGCCGGCAACACCGCCGGGCCGCTGGCCGGCATCCGGATCATCGACCTCGGGACCATCCTGGCCGGGCCGTTCGCCGGCTCGCTCCTGGCCGAGCTCGGCGCGGACGTGCTGAAGGTCGAGCCGCTGGAGGGCGACTCGTTCCGCGTCACCGGCTTCATCTACAACCGCGGCATGCGCTCCATCGCGATGGACCTGCGCAACCCGGCGGGGCGCGAGGCCTTCTATGACCTCGTCCGCGGCGCAGATGTCGTGATCGACAACTACCGCGGCGGCGTTCTGGAGCGGCTGCGCATCGACTACGACTCGCTGGTCGCGATCAACCCGGAGGTTATCTCGCTATCGATCACCGGGTACGGCGAGGGCGGGCCGCTCTCGGCCGAGCCCGGCTTCGACCCGATCCTCCAGGGCATGAGCGGCATGATGAGCGCCCAGGGCGGCGACAGCGAGCCATACTTCCTGACCCTGGCGATCAACGACGCCACTGCTGGCGCGCTGTCGGTGCTCGGCACTGCGCTGGCGCTCTACCACCGACTGCGCACCGGCGACGGCCAGCGGGTGTGGACGTCGCTGGCCGGGGTGTCGGCGTTCATGCAGTCCGGCGAGCTGACCCGCTTCGCCGGCCGGCCGGCGGCGAAATTCGGCGGCCGCGATTACCCGGGGCCGTCGGCGCTGGACCGGCTGTACCGCGCCAGCGATGGGTGGGTGCGCCTGCAGGCCGGGGCGGACCAGATCGGCGCGCTCGCCGATGCGGGCCTGCTGGCCGGGGACGCCGCGCGCAGCGAGGACGAGTTGCTGACCGAGCTCACCGCGTCGTTCGCGGCCTGCGAGCGGGACAGCGCCGTCGGGCGGCTGACCGCGCTGGGCGTGCCCGCGGCGTCCGTGCGCAAGATCGCCGAGCTGCCGTCGGACGGCGCGCTCATGGATCGAGAGCTGATGCAGGTGCAGCGGTTCTCCGGTGGCGCGCCGTACTACGCCCCCGGGCGGGTGGCCGGCTTCGATCGCACGCAGCAGACGGCCACGCTGATCGCGCCCGGGCTCAGCGAGCACGCACGCGAGATCCTGTCCGAGGCCGGCTACGACGACGCCGCCATCGACCGCCTGGTGGCCGAGAAGGCGATCATCGAGGGCGGCCCCTTGGAGATCGCCGCGCTGGTGTCTTATCGGTAGCTAGCTCAGGAACGGACTAGGCGGGCGATGGCCTCGGCGGCTTCCTTGACCTTGATATCGGCTTCCGGCCCGCCGGCCCGCGCGGCTTCGACGACGCAGTGCGCGAGGTGCTCCTCGAGCAGCCCGAGCGCCACCGACTGCAGGGCCTTGGTCGCGGCGCTGACCTGCGTCAGGATGTCGATGCAGTATTTGTCCTCATCGACCATCTTGGCGATGCCGCGCACCTGCCCCTCGACGCGTCGCAGCCGCTTGAGATAGGCGTCCTTGTTCTCGCTGTACCCGTGCACCGCCGCCCCCTCTCGTCGATGGACACGCTACCGCCTCCATACCCCCGAGGGGTATAGTCGACGGCACCTACTCAGCTTGGCAGCACCTACTCAACGAGGAGACGCGACTATGAGCGAGAAGACCTATCAGGTGACGGGCATGACCTGCGAGCACTGCGTCAACGCGGTCACCGGCGAGGTCAGCGGGATCCCCGGCGTCTCGGCGGTCACGATCGACCTCGAGGCCGGCAAGGTCACCGTCGATGGCGACGGCTTCACCGACGAGCAGATCCGCGCCGCGGTCGACGAGGCCGGATACGCGCTCGCCTGAGCCGAAATGCCATGGCCTCCTCACCGGTTGACCTCTCCGTGACACCACCCGCCGCGACTACGCCTGCGTCCGTGACCGCCCCATCCGTCACCGCGTTGGTCGAGCTGACCGTCGGCGGCATGACGTGCACCTCGTGCGCGGCGCGCATCGAGAAGAAGCTCAACCGCCTCGACGGGGTTGTCGCGACGGTCAACTACGCGACCGAGAAGGCCACGGTCCGCTATGACCCCGCCCGGCTCGGGACCGATGAGCTGGTCGGGGTCGTCGAGGCAACCGGCTACACCGCGCGGGTCCCCCAGACCGCTGGCGCGGCAACCGGGAGCCTCGACGGGCCCGGCGAGGACGAGGCTGCCCTCGGCGACCTCCGGCATCGACTGCTGGTGTCAGCCGGTCTTGCCCTCCCGGTCCTGGTCCTGGCGATGGCCCGGCCGCTGCAGTTCGACAATTGGCAGTGGCTCTCCCTCGCCCTGGCCAGTCCCGTGGTCATCTGGGGCGGCTGGCAATTCCACCGGGCCGCGCTGCTCAACCTGCGCCACCGCGCTGCCACCATGGACACCCTCGTGTCGATGGGCACGCTGGCCGCCTTCGGCTGGTCGCTCTATGCGCTGTTCCTCGGCGATGCCGGCATGCCCGGCATGCGGATGGGGTTCGAGCTGACGGCCGGCTCCGGGGACGGCGCCAGCCAGATCTACCTCGAGGTCGCCTCGGTGGTCATCGTGTTCCTGCTGGCCGGGCGGTACCTCGAGCTTCGGGCCAAGCGCAGCTCCGGCGCCGCGCTGACCGCCCTGCTGGACCTCGGGGCCAAGGACGCGACGGTGCTGCGCGGCGGCGCCGAGGTCCGCGTGCCTATCGCGGACCTCACTGCCGGCGACCTCTTCGTCGTGCGCCCAGGGGAGAAGATCGCCACCGACGGCGTGGTCGTCGAGGGCGCGTCCGCAGTCGACGAGAGCCTGCTGACCGGGGAATCCACGCCGATCGAGGTTGCCGTGGGCGCCTCGGTGTCCGGTGCGACGGTGAACGCCGGCGGCCGCCTGGTCGTGCGGGCCACCCGCATCGGGGCCGATACCCGGCTGGCCCAGATCGGCCGGCTCGTGACGCAGGCCCAGACCGGCAAGGCCCAGGTGCAGCGCCTGGCCGACCGCATCTCGATGGTCTTCGTGCCGATCGTGCTGCTGCTGGCGCTCGGCACGCTGATCGCCACATTGGCCACAGGCCACGGCGCGGTCCGCGCGTTCACCGCCGCGGTGGCGGGCCTGATCATCGCCTGCCCCTGCGCGCTGGGGCTGGCGACCCCGACGGCGCTGCTGGTCGGCACCGGGCGCGGCGCCCAGCTCGGGCTGCTGATCAAGGGCCCGCAGGTCCTGGAGTCCACCCGCCGGATCGACACGATCGTGCTGGACAAGACCGGCACGGTGACCACCGGGCAGATGACGGTCCACGCCGTGCACGCGGTCGCCGGGGCGAGCGAGAATGACGTCCTTAAGGTCGCCGGCAGCCTCGAGTCGGCGAGCGAGCACCCGATCGCCGCCGCCATCGCCGCCCATGCGCGCGCGGCGCTCGGCGACCTGCCGGCCGTCGGCGCGTTCGCCAGCAGCGCCGGCCTCGGGGTGTCCGGAACTGTCCGGGTCGACGACATCGACTACGCCGCAGTCGTCGGCCGCGGCGCCCTGCTGGGCGACTGGGCAATGACGATCGGGCCGGATGCCCAGCACTGGCTCGACGACGCCGAGTCCGCCGGCCTCACCGCCGTGCTCGTGGGCTGGGAGGGCGAGGCCCGCGGCGTGCTCGTCGTGGGCGATGCGATCAAGGAGTCCAGCCGAGCCGCGATCGCCGCGCTGCGCGAGCTGGGACTCCGGCCGATCCTCCTGACCGGGGACAACCGGCGCGCCGCCCTCGCGGTGGCCGCCGTCGTCGGCATCGCCGAGGCCGATGTCATCGCCGAGGTGCTGCCCGAGGGCAAGGTCGAGGCCGTCGCCGCCCTTCAGGCGCGGGGCGCGGTGGTCGCGATGGCGGGCGACGGCGTCAACGATGCCGCCGCCCTGGCTGCCGCCGACCTGGGCCTGTCGATGGGCACGGGCGCGGATGCGGCGATCGAGGCATCGGACATCACGCTGATGCGCGGGGATTTGATGTCAGCGGCCGACGCGATCCGGCTGGCGCGTCGCACGCTGGCCACGATCAAGGGCAATCTGTTCTGGGCCTTCGCCTACAACGTCGTGCTGATCCCCGTCGCGGCGCTGGGCCTGCTCTCGCCGCTGTTCGCGGGCGCGGCCATGGCGTTCTCGTCGGTATTCGTCGTGACGAACTCGCTGCGCCTGCGTCGGTTCAGCCCCGCCACCTGAACCGAGCCGCGCTCTAGGAGACGGCTGCCGCTGAGGAGTGGATCTGGGCCTCGACGATCACGTTGTAGTCCAGGTCGACCCCGTCTTTGACCGCGCACGTGATGATCACGACCCGGTCCGGTGAGTTCGCCATAAGGGACTGGACATTGCCGGCCTGGCTCTTGGCCACCAGGTACGAGCGGGTGATGTCGTAGACCAGCGTCCCCGTCGGCGTCGTCAGGGTGATCGTATAGCCATTCAGCCCGGCGACCGGGTAGATCGGCACGCCGCTCTCGGACTGCGGGCCCGCGCCCGGGTACTCCTGCGTGGCCAGCTCCGAGAGCTGGTTGAGCACGAGCGGCGCGTACGCCCAGGAGTGACCGAGGATGTAGCTGGTCCCGCCGGACGCGCTGCCCGGCGCGACGCCGAAGTCCGCCCGGACCCAGCAGACGGTGTGGTACTGGTCGCCGGGCGGGTCGAGCGGGCGCACGAACGGCATACCGCAGACTGTCGCCTCGATGTCGAAGGCCGCCCCCGCGACCCGGAAGCCGGTGGGCGCGGCTGGGGCGACCGCGTCGTGCGGGACCGGCGGCACGGGGGGCACAACCGGCGCGGGCGGCGCGGGCGGCGGC
>JAOPVO010000019.1 GCA_025966155.1 Pseudonocardiales bacterium | reverse complement strand
TCCAGTGCGTAGCCATCCGGCGGCCGCTGAATAGGATTCGAGGTATGGCAGTGACCGGGGATGGCCGGGCGCCGGGCGGCCCGGCGCGGCCCGACGCTGCGGTCACGCTCCAGTTCCACCCGGACTGGCCTCACCGGGGCGGGTTAGTCATCGAGTCCATGGCGGCCGCCGGGGTGTACCTGTCGCAATTCGCGACCGGCATCTCCAACGGCGGGCTCACGGCCTTCGCCGGCGGCGATCGGTGGCGCTGGGAGAGACGCCTGTTCGGCGGCCGGTACGACGACGCGGACCCTGCGACCCGGCCGGTGTACGGAGCCTGGAACCGCCGGGGCGACCGATACGGCGGAGCAGTCCGGTTCGGCTCCTGCTATTTCAGGCTGCGCCCCGATGTGGTCGGGCGATCCACGTTCTGCTTCCCCGATTCGGTGCTGGAGCCGGCCGATATCGGAGGGCCGGAGCTGCTGCCGCTGCTGTGCCGGATGGCCGACGGCTCGGGATTCGATGACCTCGATGAGTGCGTCGAGGCCCACGTCCACGGCCCGGTTCGGTTCGACGCCGACGTCGAGGCCCTCGTGCTCGATCCCTGCTTCGCCAGCAGCGCGGTCGAGGACGCCGCCGCGCGCCTGGGCTGCCCAGTCCAGTTCCATCCGGGATTCCGGGCGTCGCCGGACCAGTTCGACCCCGACTACCGAGGGCCCCACATCGTCGCGCTCGCCCGGACGCTGGGCGACGAGCTGACGCCGCGCCTCATCGGGGACGCCGCTCGGTCCGGCATGCATCCGCCCCAGCTGATCAAGCAGGTATGGCACTGCCTGGCCCGCTTCGGACGCCAAACAAACCTCATGGCGGATGAGAAGGCGATCAGCTCATGGCGCGGATAGCGTGAGCCTTGCATTGTGCGTCGACGGAATGCAGGAGGCACCGATATGGACCGGACCAGCGCGGCGATCGAGGAGCACTGGCGCGCGTCGGAGGCAGGCGACAGCGAAGCGGAGCACGCTATCTACGCCGTTGACGCGATTCTGGACTACCCGCAGTCGGGCGAGCGCTTCCGCGGACGCACCGCGATTGCCACTCAGCGCGGCGGCCATCCGGCTCAGCGGCACTTCACGCTTCAGCGGATCACCGGCGAGGGGCGCTTCTGGACGACCGAGTGCATCATCACCTACGACGGCGTGCCCACACGTTCGGTCAGCATCATGGAGTTCGCCGGGGGGAAGCTCCTCCATGAGACCCAGTACTTCGCGGATCCGTTCCCTGCTGCACCGTCACGGGCCGCTCTCGCCGAGCCGATGCCCGGCCGGGTTCTCTAACAGCGCTGTACACGACACCTGCGACGATCATCTCTGGCCCGCGAGAACGTCCGCATCTGGCGCTGAGCGCGGCCGGACTAGCTTCGAGACGTCCGACTCCGGCGCAGATAGCGAGCGTTCACGTGAACGCTCCCGCATCTCGAGCGTTCAGCTGAACGCACCCGCGTTGCCTACACACGGCCGGCCGGGAACATTCGACTCTGCCGCTGGTCGCCCGCGTTTTCTAGCCGGAGCGCCGGGCGCGCTCATCGTGTTGTTGGCACGAACGCCGCTTGCTCGGCGCTGGGCATAGAGGCGACGCGTTCCACTCACCGCACCACCGCACCCGGAGGCCTGGGGACCAGCCATCGCGAAGGGTGACGGCGATGTCCGCCAATCAGCTTCATGCGATCGGCGCAGCGCACCGTCCGGATCGTGCGCAGAGGGGTAACCGCACGCCGGGTTCGCGCGCTAACGGTGATACATGGCAAGGGCGCCTTTGATCTACGGCACGTCGGCGGCCTTTCGATCCTCGCTGCGGGGTGGACCCCGGGCCGGTATTTGACGCCCCGTTCAATGGGCGCTTCCACCACAGAGATGTAGTGGATGGAGGCGATGATCGGGGTAACTGGGTCAGGTGCTCTCGCCGGATGACGTCATCGCCGGGCGGTACCGCCTGGTGCGCCTGATTGCCTCCGGCGGCATGGGCGTGGTGTGGCAGGGCTGGGACGAGCGTCTGCGCAGAACCGTGGCGATCAAGCTGCTGCACCCGCCGGATGCCGCGCCCGGCCATGCGGCGCACGCCGGGCAACGGGCGCTGCGCGAGGCGCGCATCACCGCTCGGCTGCACCACCCGAATGCCGTGGCCGTATTCGATGTCGTGGAGCATGGCGGCCTGCCCTGCTTGATCATGGAGTACCTGCCGTCCATCACCCTGGCGGGCGAGATCGAGGCGCATGGGCCGCTGCGTGTGCCGCGGGTCATTGAGATCGGCCGGCAGATCGCCGGAGCACTCGCAGCCGCGCACAACGCCGGCATCGTCCATCGCGACGTCAAGCCAGCCAATATCTTGCTGACCGATACTGATCGAGCGAAGATCACCGACTTCGGCATCTCGCACGCGCTCGGCGACGTCATGTTGACATCGACCGGCCTCATCACCGGCACGCCCGCCTACCTGGCGCCTGAAGTGGCCAGAGGGCAGGAGTCCGACGCACTGTCGGACGTGTTCTCCCTCGGTGGCACGCTGTATGCGGCGGTCGAGGGCCAGCCACCGTACGGGGGCGACGCCAATCCCATGGCGCTCCTCCACCGGATTGCCTCAAGTCGGCCGCTCACACCGCACAACGCGGGGGCATTGACGACGCTCTTGGACGACATGCTCAACACCGAGCGAACCGCACGTCCATCAATGCGACAGGTGGAAGAAGCGCTGGGGATCCTCTCGGGCCCGCACGCCCCCATCGCGGTGGAACGCACAGCAGCGATCACGAAGGCCATTCCACACCGCGGCCCGTTCGCGCAGGCACCCACGCGGACAGAGCCCGACCTGCGAGGACAGGTCGTCGCGCCTGCCAGTAGCGCGCCCAGACTGGTGGCCCCTGCCGCCCAGCCTCCGCGGGAGACCTGGCCTGCCGAGCCTCCGGGCCGAATAGGCGGCGATTCCGGCATCCACGCGTCCGGGCCGTGGGTCTTGCGGGCGGCAAGTGCCGCGGTAGCGCTGGTCCTGCTCATCGCGGGGCTGGTCTTCTGGCTCGGCTTGCGCAACCCGGATGACCCGGGGCCTCAAGGCGCTGCGCTCGACGAGTCCACCAGCCAGCCGGCAGGCGACGCGTCGGAGAGCGCGCCGACGCAGTCGACCGGCTCGACACCGTCCACGCCCCCCACCCTGCGCGCGTCAGATCCAGCGACAACGCCGCCGACCGATCAGCCCTCCCCGCCGCCCTCTGCCGAGACGACGACAAACGGAGGACAGCCGCAGGGCATCGTCGGCCCCGCCCAGACGATCCGCGACTACTACGCCGTGATGCCCGCCGGGACAGCCACCGGGTGGACAATGCTCACCGCCGACTACCAGCGCAACCACGCCGGGGGCCTGCAGTCGTACCGCGACTTCTGGGGGCAAATCAGGACCGTAAGCGTCGCGGACATCCAGGAGACCGGTCCGGCCGCCGTGACCGCCACGATCACCTACGACTACTTCGATGGACGCAGGTACGTCGAGGTCACGCAGTTCACGGTGGTCACTGAAGGCGGCACGACGAAGATCGCCAGCAGCGCCGTTCTGTAGACCTGCGCGCGTGGCATCGGAGGACCGTCCGTGCACCACCAGCGCCGGCCTGGCCAGGGCCGAGCCGTAGTCGAAGCGGGGCAGTTCGTCCACCCGCTCTGGTGAGAGGGTCAGCGCTGGGAGAGGTACTCCGCGATCAGATTGAACTTGACCTGCTGCGCGAATGTGCCCTTGTCGTTGCTCTCGGTCGCGTACTTCCCGCCGAGGGTGAACTCGAGCGCCGTGAGCACGCCCTCTGCCTCAGGGCGATCGTGATGCAACGCAGCGACGGCGATCCGCTTGAATTCCTCCCAGATGACCTCGGTCATTTCCGTCGCCTTGCTGATTTTGAATTGACGCTTGATCACTGCCGTGGAGACCATGCCGGTGGTGTACTGCAGTCGGGGGGCCGGGGCGTCGGGCAATCCCCTCACCCACGGATTGTTCTGATGCAGCATCACATTCTGGTACTCCAGGAACAGCACGGACGCAGTGTCCGCATTGATCCCGACATCGTTCTGGGCCTTATGGCCCAGTTCGTGCAGCAGTGCCGGCGCGGTGTAACCCTCCTCCAGCACGACCAGATCCAGCGTGTGGTTGTACGCGCCGCCACCGAGGCCGTCGGTCACGCTGCTTGCCGGCATGGCCCCATAGGCACCCTTGAACTCGTCGTCGTACGCCGGGTTCGTGTAGTAGTCGGGGAAGTCGAGCACGATGATCGACTTGTCGTTCATCGCGCCCGGCAGGTTCAGGAGCGACTCCGCCGGATAGTCCTTGAACGGGGTCGTCGTCTTGAACGTCAAGGCCTTGGGCACCTCGACGACACTCACCGTCTTGGTGATGCCCAGCTCAAGCGCCACATCGGCAACGGCCTTCACATCAATCTTGCGGCGGACCGGCGCGGGCGAACCGCCCCGCTGCTGGATCGTGTGCGTGAGCTCGTGGCCGAGCAGCTCGATACCGGCGTCGGACTCCAGCTCGGGCGCGCCGGCCCCGAGGAAGATGTCATTCCCCGTAGTGAATGCCCGGGCGCCGACCTCCGCGCTGAGCGCCTCGGCCTTCGGGCCACTGTGCACCCGGACATCGCCGAAGTCCGCTCCCATAGCGCCCTCCATCGAGCTGCGCAGCGAGTAATGCAGCGGCCGCCCGCCCTGACCTGCCTCGTCTGCGATTAGCCGCTCAGTGTCGAAGGTGACCGGGCCGCCCTCCAGTCCCCCGCTTGCCCCAGCCCGCGAGATACGACGAGTCGTCCCCTCGCCGGACGTGGATGAAAGGCTCGACCGAAGCGCACGGCGGCGCAGCACGGAGAGGACGTGGGCGCCCGCGGCCTCCGCCTCCGCCTCGGCGGGATCGTCTGCGCGGCCAACGACCAGGCCCTGCGGGCCCATGGCCATCGCAGGGGCGGGTCGGTCGCCGAACACGAGCCCCGCGACGGGCGGCATTCGCTGGGCAAGGAACCCCGCAGGCTCGGGAGCCGCCACCACAGTCTCCGCGCTCAGCGTCTGGCTGATGTGCTCATGACTAGGCATCGGGGGCCCTTCCGGTCATCGGAAAGGCCAACATACGACCCGGCTCGGGATTCTGTCGAGGTTAGGCGTAAATGCAATCACCAGACCGATACGCGCATCCGGTTTTAACTATAGGTCGCTACCTACTCGTCTCCGACGACTCGCAACATTTAGTAGGTATGGACGTCGTGCCGCCGGATCCTCGGCGTCCTTCCACCGCCATGACCCCGACGGATCCATCGCAGTGTCAATCCCATAGTCGACTGTGTCAAATGCACGGACATGACGAGTGATGGCAGCCTCGAAGTTGACGTACGAGCGCGCGAGCCGGCTTCCCGGATCGCGCCCGGGCGAAGCACCACCGCCAGGACCGAACCATCGTCCGACACAGTCTGGACTTCCAGCTGCATCGACACCGAACCGTGCAGGACCTCAACGCCAAGGCAGGCCCGGCGCCGTGCGCGGCGAGCGACATGGCATAAGTGCTCGCGCGCCATCGCTCTACTGGCGACCTTGCAGGAGCGGCAGGACACGCTCGATCCGACCCAACGCTTGCTCCCGCACCACGTGTCTGGTGATTCCAAGCTGCTCGGCTTCGCTGACCTCACCAGTCGGACTCAGGGCGCTCCGCCCCTGGCGGCGCGTCCGGCAGTGCCTATTGGCTGCGCATCGACGCTCAGGCGCCGGCCTGCAGACGGAGGCCGGCCAGGGTGAGGTCCAGCGCGGCGCGGAACTGCTCGGCGTCGTCGTGACCGGCGAACTCGTCGACGATGCCGAGCACGAACGGGAAACGCTCGCGGTCGAGCGCCCGCCACGTGTCGGCGTAGCGGCCGAGGTACTCCTCGCGGGTGGTGGCGCCGTCCAGGATCTCCTGGGGCGGCTCCTGCCCGATGTCGACGGCGGTGCCGATGACCACCCCGACGACCGCGGACACCGCGTGGAATCGCTGCCGCGGCGTCAAGTCCAGGCCGAGCGTCTTCTGGCCCAGGGCCTCATAGAGGCGCAGGGAGTTGCCCTGGACATCGGTGTTGCGCATGAAATAGGCGCCCAGCCATGGACGGTCCACGATCGCGTCGAACAGCGTCACGGCCATTGCGCGCAGGTCGTCGATCGGGTCCCCGCTGCTGGGGTGCGCCTCGACAGCCCCCAGCACGCCGCCGATCACATGGTCGGTGGCGAGGTCGAGCAGTTGCTCCTTGCCGTCCACGTACCAGTAGATGCTGCCGACGCCCCCGCCCAGGCGCTGGGCGAGAGCGCGGAAGGTCAGCGCCGACGGGCCGGCCTCGTCGAGGAGCGCCACCGCCTGGGTGAGGACGGCCTCCATCGAGTGCGAGACCCGCTGACGCCCCTCGGGTGCAGCGGTCTTCGGGCGTGCCATGTCGCACATCCCATCACATCTTGCGCGGCATCGAACGTTGTTCTACTGTACCGAACGGCGTTCGATAATCGAACGCCGTTCGATAGGAGTTCGTATGACCATCACTGCCGAGAACACCGCCGCCCGCACCTACCCGTCCCTTCGCGCCGCCTGGATCCCGCTGGCCGCGCTCTGCCTGGCCTTCTTCGTGGAGATGGTCGACAACACGCTGCTGTCAATCGCGCTCCCCACCATCGGCCGCGACCTCGGCAGCGGCACAACCGCCCTCCAGTGGGTCACGGCGGCATACTCGCTGACCTTCGGCGGCTTGCTGCTCACGGCCGGATCGCTGGCCGACCGGGTCGGGCGCCGGCGCGTGCTGCTGGTCGGGCTCGGCGTATTCGGCGCGCTCAGCCTCTGCGTCGTCGCCGTCACCACGGCCGGCGAGTTGATCGCCCTGCGGGCCGCGCTGGGGATAGCCGCAGCCGCTATGGCCCCCATCACCAACTCGCTGGTGTTCCGGCTGTTCGACGACACGGCGCTGCGCATGCGCGCCATGACGGTGATGATCATCGTCGGCATGTCCGGCTTCGTGCTCGGCCCGCTGATCGGCGGCACAATTCTGACGCATGTGCGGTGGGAGTGGTTGCTGGTCATCAATGCGCCGATCGCGCTCATCGCCTGCATGGGCGTCCGCCTGGGTGTCCCGGCCGACCGACCCGAGGACCTGACGGACGATGCCCTCGACTTTCCCGGCGCCGTGCTCAGCGTCAGCGCCATCGGCCTGGCCTGCTACTCACTGACCAGCGGCGTCGAGCATGGCTGGCTATCCTTCATCACGCTCGGCTCGATGCTCGGCGCCATCGCGGCGGCCGCGGCGTTCGTGCGGCACGAGCAGCGCAGCAAAGCGCCCATGCTCGACCTCCGGCTCTTCGCGAGCGGCACCGTCCGCGGCGCCGCCATCGCCCAGATCGGCACGTCCATAGCGATGGCCAGCGTGATGTTCGGCCTCATCCTGCACTTCCAGTACGCCTATGGATGGAGCCCGATGCGCGCCGGGCTGGCCAATCTGCCGATCATCGTGACGATGCTCGCCGCGACGCCGGTGTCGGAGTGGCTCGCCCGTCAATTCGGTCATCGCATAGCGTGCTTGGTCGGAGCTGCCTGCCTGGCCGGCTCCCTCGCCGGTCTCTCCTGGGGCGTGGACCACGGCTATCCCGCCATCGCCGCCTGCATGGTGCTCATGACTGTCGGTCTCCGCACCGTCATGACGATCTGCGCCGTCGCCCTGATCGATGCCATGCCGAGCAACCGCACGTCAGTCGGCGCGGCCCTCAACGACACCGCCCAGGAAGTCGGCACCAGCATCGGCACGGCCGTCGTCGGCACGCTGATTGCCGCGCTGGTTACCACCCAGCTGCCCCCCGGCGTCTGGAGCAGCGACCTCATCGCGTCGTTTTTCCCCGGCGAGGGGATCTCCTTTGGCCTGCTCGCAGTGGTCGTCGGGCTCGTCGGGGCCGGAGGCGCCCTCTGCCTCAGCGTCTGGCTCAGCGTCGCGGTGCCGGTCTAGGGCTGGGTGTGGG
>JAOPVO010000353.1 GCA_025966155.1 Pseudonocardiales bacterium | reverse complement strand
TTCCAGGTGACGGCCTCGCGGTTCGGCAGCCGCCGCGACATCGCCGCCGCCCGGGAGATCATGGCGCTGCACCCGTTCTACTTCGACCTGCTGCACCTGGACGGCGAGGACCTCATCGACCAGCCCACCGAGCGACGGCTGGAGGCGCTGGGGGAGTCCGTCCCCGTCGATGCGCAGGTGCTCCGGGTGATCACCGACAATCCTGGTGAAGCGCAGCAATTCCTCGACGAATCGCTGGCCGCCGGCCACGAGGGCGTGGTGGCCAAGGCCATCGACGCGCCGTACGAGGCGGGCCGGCGCGGGGCGGGGTGGATGAAGATCAAGCCCGTCCACACCCTCGACCTCGTGGTGCTGGCGGCGGAGTGGGGCTCGGGGCGGCGCAAGGGGTGGCTATCGAATCTGCACCTGGGCGCGCGCGACCCGGAGTCCGGCGGGTTCGTGATGCTGGGCAAGACCTTCAAGGGACTGACCGATGCGCTGCTGACGTGGCAGACGGCCCAGCTGCTCGAGCGGGCGATCGGGCCCACCGACGCCTGGGTCGTCCCCGTCCGCCCGGAGCTGGTCGTGGAGATCGGCTTCGACGGCGTCCAGACCTCGACCCGCTATCCCGGGGGCATGGCCCTGCGGTTCGCCCGGGTGCTGCGCTATCGCGATGACAAGTCCGCCGCCGAGGCCGACACCGTCCAGGTGGTCCGGGAGTTCCACGCCCGCGCCCACGACTGAGCAGTGCGCGTCAGCGCATGAGGCCAGGCAGCGGCAGGCCGTCGTAGGCGTCGCGGCCGGTCCGGCGCTTGCGGCGCAGCAGCACCCGGCGCGTGCCGTCCTCATACCGCTGCACCCGCGCTAGCTCCCACCCGCCGAACTCGGCGTACAGCGACAGCTGCGAGGCGACGGCGCTGCGGGAGATCTCCGGGTCGATGCGCATAGGCGCGTACTCGTAATCCGGCTCGGTCGTCCTCTCCGCGGTCGCCACCCGCCTAGTGAACACCGAACACCGGACTGCGATCAATGACTCACCGAGCGCCCGGGGGCCGTGCGGCAGACTGTGGCCATGACCGGGCACGACACGGCGCCCGAAACCGGGCGCGACGCCAGCGACCTGGCGGACCTCGCCCGCGGCCAGCTGCTGCTGGTGACCCGCCGGATCCGCCGCGCACTCGTGGCCATCGCCCGCGAGGTCGATCCCTCGCTGGACCCCACCGGATTCATCCTGCTGAGCACCCTCGCCGATCGGGGCGAGATGCGCTCGACCGACCTGGTGGCCCTGCACGATATGGACAAGGCCGTCGTCAGCCGTCAGGTCCGCACGTTGATGGACCTGGGCATGGTGACCCGCCGGCCCGATCCCGCAGATGCCCGCGCCGCGCTGCTGGCCGTCGTCCCGGCCACCGCCGACCGGGTCCGGGAGCTCCGAGCCCGCCGCGCGGCAACGATCGTCGCCCCTTTCGCCAGCTGGAGCCAGGCCGATCTGGCCGACTTCCTGCGGCTGCTGGAGCTCTATAACGAGGGCGTCGCGCTGTAGGTCTGCCGCCGCGAATGGGTATTGCCGATCCGGCGACACGGTCGGGAAATGTGGTGCGAACTTGCTTAGCCAAGCGTACGGTTGACCGTGATCAACCAATCGCAAAGGGAAGAAGGCGGCGCGTGACGGCGGCATCTGTAGCTGAACGACGACGGCAGATCGCCCGGCCCGAGCCCACGTACCCCGACTACACGCACCAGCAGATCCTGAAGGTCCTGTCCGGCCTCCTGCTGTCGATGTTCGTGGCGATCCTGTCCTCGACCGTCGTGACCAACGCCCTCCCGCGCATCACCCACGAGCTGCACGGCAGCGAGTCGTCCTACACCTGGGTGATCACCGCGACGCTGCTGACCATGACGGCCTCGACGCCGATCTGGGGCAAGCTGTCGGACCGCGTCAACCGCAAGCTGCTCATGCAGCTGGCCCTCGGCATCTTCCTGTTCGCCTCGTGCCTGGCCGGCTTCAGCCAGTCGATGGGCATGCTGATCGCGGCCCGGGCGCTGCAGGGCATCGGTTCCGGCGGCGTGATGGCGCTGGCGCAGATCATCATCGGCGCGATGATCCCGCCGCGCGAGCGCGGCCGGTACTCGGGCTACCTGGGCGCCTCGTTCGCCCTGGCCACCGTGCTCGGCCCGCTCATCGGCGGCGCGATCGTCGACACCCCGTTCCTGGGCTGGCGCGGCTGCTTCTACGCCGGCGTCCCATTCGTGATGGTCGCCTTCGTCGTGCTCCAGCGCACCCTGCACCTGCCGCATGTGAAGCGCGACATCCCCATCGACTACTCCGGGGCGCTGCTCATCATGTCCGGGGTCAGCACGCTGCTGATCTGGATCTCGCTGGCCGGCTCGGGCGCCTTCGCCTGGATCAGCCTCGAGACCGCCCTGCTGGTGCCCATCGCGGCGGTGCTGATCATCGGCGCCATCTTCGCCGAGACCCGGGCCACCGACCCCGTCATCCCGCTGGAGATCTTCGCCAGCCGGACTGTGCTGTTCTCCGTGCTCGCCAGCGTCTTCATGGGCGTCGGCATGGTCGGGGCGACCGTGTTCATGGGCCAGTACTTCCAGATCGCGAAGGGCAACTCCGCCGTGATCGCCGGCATGCTGACCCTGCCGTTGGTCGGCGGGATGTTCCTGACGTCGCTGCTCACCGGGCGCTGGATCACCGCGACCGGCAAGTGGAAGCGCTACCTCGTCGGCGGCGCGATCTCCCTGGTCGCCGGCACCGCGCTGCTCTCGACGCTGAGCCGCACCACGCCCGGGCTCGTGATCTCCGCCGGTCTGCTGCTCGTCGGCATCGGCATCGGGGCGACCAACCAGAACCTCGTGCTCGCCGTGCAGAACACCCTGCCCCTGAGCCAGCTCGGAGCAGGCAGCTCGACCGTCTCGTTCTTCCGCTCGCTGGGATCGGCCAGCGGCCTCGCCGTCCTCGGCGCGGTGCTCACCACCCAGCTCGGCGGCCTGATGCGCGATGGGTTCGCCGCGGCCAACCTGCCCATCCCGCCCGGCGGGGAGCACGCGATCCCCAATGTGCAGACGATGGACCCCGAGACCGTCCGGATCATCCAGGACTCCTACGCCACCGGGATCGCCAGCGTCTTCCTGATCATGGTGCCGGTCATCGCCATCGGCGCCGTGCTCGTGCTGGCCATCCGCGAGGTCCCGCTGCGGAACAAGGACGACGAGGACGATCACTCGGCGCCGGTCGAGGTCGGGCTGGACAGTGCGGTCGCGGTCGACGCGGCCGCCGCGTCGGGGGAGATGCAGCCCTCGACCTCCTCGCGGCGCGGGCCCCGTCGCCTCATCGGCGCGTCGCGCTAGCACCGCTTCTCACGGTGGTTAGCCGGGCGTACAGTTGACTCCCGTCAACCACTCTGGCTAACTGCTCATCGCGCAGCCGGGCCTAGTGGCGTCTGGCTGGCAGACACGCAGTTGGTGGAGGTCGCACGTCGATGATGAACCGGGCGCAGGTGCTCGAGGAGCGCAAGAAGCTGGTCCGTCCCGAGCCCACGTATCCCGACATGACGCACCGCCAGATCCTCACGGTTCTGTCCGGGCTGATCATGGCGATGTTCGTCTCGGCGCTCGGCTCGACCATCGTCACCAATGCGCTGCCGCGCCTCGCCCATGAGCTGAAGGCCAGCGAGGCGGCCTACACCTGGGTGGTCACCGCGACCCTGCTGACGATGACGGCGTCCACGCCCATCTGGGGCAAGATGGCCGACCGCTTCGACCGCAAGAAGCTCATGCAAGGCGCGATCCTCTACTACATCCTGTCCTGCTGGTTCGCGGGCCTCTGCCAGAACATCGAGATGCTGATCCTGGCCCGGGCGCTGCAGGGCATCGGGTCCGGCGGTGTCATGGCCGTCTCCCAGGTCATCATCGGGGCGATGATCCCGCCGCGGCAGCGCGGCAAGTACGCCGGCTACCTCGGCGCCTCGTTCGCCCTGGCCACCGTCGCCGGCCCGCTCATCGGCGGCGCCATCGTCGACACCCCGTTCCTGGGCTGGCGCGGGATCTTCTACGCGAGCACGCCGCTGGCCATCGCCGCGCTGTTCATCCTGCACTTCACCCTGCACCTGCCGGCCCGCGAGGCCCGCCGCCGGATCCCGATCGACTTCCTCGGCGGCACGATGATCATCGGCAGTGTCTGCACCCTGCTGATCTACGTCTCCCTCGCCGGCGCGCACACCTTCGCCTGGGTCTCCCCGCAGAGCGCGGTGCTCGTGCCGCTGGCGGTCCTGCTGCTGATCGGCGCGATCCTGGCCGAGCAGCGGGCGCTCGACCCGATCATCCCGCTGGAGCTGTTCAAGAACCGCACGGTCCTGTTGGTCGTCAGCTCCGGCGCCCTGCTGGGCGTGTCGATGATCGGCACCAATGTGTTCCTTGGCCAGTACTTCCAGATCGGGCAGGGGCACTCGGCGATCGTCGCCGGCATGCTGACGCTGCCGCTGGTGTCGGCGATGTTCCTGACCTCGCTGGTGTCCGGGCGGATGATCACCAGGACCGGCAAGTGGAAGCGGTACCTGCTCGGCGGGGTGACCTCGCTGATCATCGGCCTCGCCCTGCTGTCGCGGCTCTCGGTCAGCACGCCCGCGCTGATGACCGGCGTGGCGATGGCGCTGGTCGGCGTCGGCATCGGGTCGACGAACCAGAACCTGGTGCTCATCGTCCAGAACTCGCTGCCGCTGAGCCAGCTGGGCGTCGGCAGCTCGGCGGTTCAGTTCTTCCGGACCCTGGGCTCGGCCACCGGCCTGTCGATCCTGGGCTCGATCATGACGCTGCACGTCACGAACTCCCTGACCAGGGGATACGCCGACGCGGGGGTGGCCCCGCCGAACGGCGCCGCCGCCGGCTCCATCCCCGATGTCAACAAGCTGCCGCGCGAGGCGGCCGACATCGTGTCCAGCTCCTACGCCGACACGGTGGCGCTGATCTTCACGATCATGCTGCCGCTGGTGCTCCTGGCGCTGTTCCTGCTCTGGCGGATCAAGGAGGTGCCGCTGCGGCAGCGCGGCCCGTCGGAGGCCGACCGGCCGAAGTCCGGCACCGAGAGCCCGGCCGGGACGCCGGCGCCCGAGGCCGGCGATATCGGCACCGATGCGGCCCTGGAGTCCCCGGTGCCGGCCACGGCGCCGGCGATCCGCTAGCTGGGCGAGCTCGCCGGCCGCACGCCGCCGCTGTCGATCTCCACCGGCGGCGGCGGATAGGCCGCCGTCGGGCTCAACTGCGACCAGCGCCGGCCCGGCGGCAACCTCCAGCCCGCCGTCGACTGCCGTCCCGGCGCCCGGCGCCGCTGTGCCGGACGCGGCCCGCCTTGGGGCGACAGTGCCGTTGATGACGCCGGGGCTGGCGGTGGACGCCAAGCCATCCCAGCCTGCCACTGTCTACCTCGCGGTCACGTTCGAGGCGGGCGCGACCCTGTCGCTGGCGCGCCCGCGCGGCGCACGTCACGACGGCGGCGACCGGGCTGTCGGTCGTAGCCGACCGACCGACGTGGGCCTGGCCCACCGGGTGCACCGAGGCGCTGATCCTCTGGCGTCGCGACGCCATGCCGACCGGGCCCGATGACCCGGACGCGCAGCGCCGGAAATTGAC